>NZ_JAYMEI010000007.1:0-231577 GCF_037029365.1 Leeuwenhoekiella sp. CH_XMU1409-2
AGTGCGTTTCTTCTCAGCTCCTTCTGAGTCTTTCATAAATAAGTCGAATTTGTGTCAACTTATTTCAGGACGGGACACTCAAAGAATACTAAAAGCCACCCATTTGGGTGGCTTTTTTTGTTGGCACCGCCAAAGGGTCAAATACTTTGAGGCAAGCCTCGAAATTAAACGTTCGTTTCCAAACCAGGGGCTTGCCTTGAGGTGGTTTACTTCAAATAGGGAGAAGTCTTTTGGCTCAATTGATTAAATATGTTTGTAGGCTTTTTCCTTTCGTTTTATGCTATTTAAAATTTAATAAACGCTTTTTATCGATTAAAATGTGTTTTTAATCTTGTTTATTCTTACTTTTGTTAAAATAGTCTAAAATTTGAAGGCAGCCCATACATACGTTTTTCGTTTTAGTATAGTTTGTTTTTTCTCCATGATATCGCCTGTTCTGTTTGCGCAAACGGCAAGGGTAGGAATCGGTACAAGTAATCCTCAAGCTACACTTCACGTTGTAGGTGATTTGGTTTTTGAACCAGATGCTACCATAGTGCCTACACGTCTGGTAGGTGTAAGTGTTGCGGGTGATTTAACACATTTACAGCTTTCTGCAGACTTGAATATTGTTGATGGCGAACTTCAGGTTATCGAAGACAGTACAGATGATAATATTTTATTTGTAGGTGAAGTTGATCAGAGCGCTGATGCTGCAACCACGGTGATCTATAATAATTATGATATAGGTATCGATTCTTATAATAATGAAAATGCTGTATTACGCATTACAGGCGAATCTAACGGTTACAATATGACGGGATTTGCCAACGGTTATGACGGGCGTATATTTTACCTCTACAATGCACAGGGTAACAATGTGACTTTCTTCAATCTTAATGCAAACAGCAGTCCCGAGAATCAAATAATTACAGGTTCTGGTTCTAATGAAGGTATTAACGGGGAAGGTGTAGCCGAGTTTATTTATGATGGTGTTCAGGAAAAATGGATTTTAGTCAACATTCGAAGCTAGGAAAATGCGATACTTTTTGAACTTACTTCTTTTTTTGAGTACGCTGGGTTCTTATGCGCAGGTAGGAATTGGTACGACCAATCCTCAGGAAACTTTGCACGTGGTGGGTTCTGTACGCGTCGAAAGCAGTCCTTCAATTACAGCGCCTTTGGGACTTATAGGAGCCGATGATGAGGGAACTTTAACTACGATCAACATTCAGAATACGCTAACGCTCACAAACGGAAAAGTAAATGTGCAAGGCAATGTTCTTTATGGTATTGGCAGTCAGGATCTGGGTGGCATTACTTACGATGGTAATTTTATTCATGATTTAGAATTAGGCCTGGGGCCGGGCGAACCTAATGAGGGGATGTCTGTCGTTAAGGTTTATAATTTACCGGCTAATGGCAAGCTTACAGGAATACAAGATGGAGTAGACGGTTTGCACTTGTTTTTTTATAATGTAGATACGGGTAACATTCAATTTATGGATGAATCAGACACGGATTCTGCAGGATCTCAAGCCGAGAACCGCATCAAAGTACTCGCAGGTTCAGAAACGATTTCAGGTAAAGGATGTGTAGAACTGCTATATGATGGTACTGCGCAACGCTGGTTATTCCTTTCAATACACGATTAACTCAAGGCCTTATATGATAAGAAAACTACTCGTATTATTTTTACTTTTTCAAGCCACAGGCTTTGCTCAGATTGGTATCAATACCAATACTCCAGATGCAACACTTGATGTAAATGGTACAGTGCGTGTTGAAAATTTAATTGACGCATCGGGTGTAGCGGTTTCCCTTACCGGAATTTCATCAGCAAATAGATTGAGTAGGACAACTACCGGAGCCGGACTTATCGTTAACGAAAACACTCTCGAGTTAGCACCGGTAACGCGTAATATTGGTGAACTAGATCTAAGTCCTTTAATAGCTGTTGAAGGAACAACATTAAATAATGTCAGTGCTTTGCTTGGTGTAGGAGAATCTAATGAGGCAAGCACCTTCATTCGTGTATATGGCTACTCCAGTACCATAAATTTGACAGGAATCTCTGGAGGCTTCCACGGAAGACGAATCACATTGTATTTTTCAGAAGAACAAAACTTAAGACTTAAGGAAGAGGATGGGGCAGCAGCACCCGAAAATCGTTTTGTAACCCTAGCAACTTCTCAAATTACAGTAAGCGGAACGGGCTTTGTTGAGTTGGTCTACGACGCAACAGCTGGGGTAGATGGCCTAGGCAGGTGGCTTGTTCTTAAGTTTAGACCCTAAGGTTTCAATTTGAGAGGCTTTTAACATTATCTTTTTCAAGGAGCCCTTGAATAAATGTTAAGTTTGTGAGAATAAATTTCACAAACACTATGTTGACTCCATTTCAAGAATTATCAGATACATCAAGACTTTGGATCTACCAAAGCGACCGCAAATTTACCGAAGAGGAACTTCCTAAACTTGAGCAATATCTAAGTGCATTTCTAGAGAAATGGACCGCTCACGGAGCTGCACTCAATGCGGGATTTGAAATAAAATATGACCGCTTCATCATCATTGCTCTTGACCAAACCCAAAGCGCAGCCAGTGGTTGCTCGATAGATACGCAGGTACGTTTTATTCAGGATCTTGAAAAAGAATTTGAGGTTTCGCTTCTAGACAAAATGAATGTAACCTACATCCAAAACGACCGTCTGCATTTTAAACCGCTTACCGATTTTAAAAAGATGGCAAAAGATGGTGCTGTAGGGAAAAAGACGATCGTTTTTAATAACCTCGTGAATACCAAAGAAGAATATTTAGAACATTGGGAAGTGCCTGCAATAGAAAGCTGGCACAGTCGTTTCTTTAAATAAAAGAACATATGCTTAAAGAACGTTTTGTACTGGTAGTCGTTCTACTGCTCACATTTACAGGTTTTGCACAAACCAGAAATCCGTTAATTGCTAAAGAATTGACCGAGCAACAAGCTTGGGTCGACAGCATTTATGATGGGATGACGCTCAAGGAAAAAATTGGTCAGCTTTTTATGGTTGATGTTTTTTCGAGGGATCCCAAATCGGTAACCGATGCGGTAAAGCCACTGATCGAGAAACATCACATAGGTGGACTTATTTTTTCTAAAGGTGGTCCCGTGCGCCAGGCAAGACTTACAAACGAGTATCAAGCTTTGAGTAAAGTGCCTTTAATGGTAGCGATGGATGCCGAGTGGGGACTTGCTATGCGTTTAGATTCAACCTATGCGTTCCCGTGGAATATGACGCTAGGAGCGATAAGCGATAATAAGCTTGTAGAACAGGTAGGTAAGCAAATCGGTTTACATAATAAACGCCTCGGGGTGCATATCAATTTTGCCCCGGATGTCGACATCAATGTAAATCCAGAGAATCCTATTATCGGCAATCGTTCCTTTGGCGAAGATCGGGATAATGTAACCGATAAAAGTGTAGCCTTCATTCGTGGTATGCAAGGTGCAGGAGTTTTAGGAAGTGCAAAGCATTTTCCGGGACACGGCGATACCAATCAGGATTCGCATAAAACCCTTCCTACGATTCCATTTTCGCGTAAGCGTTTAGATTCCATAGAAATGTATCCGTACAAGAAAGTGATCGATGCGGGTATTGCAAGTATTATGGTGGCACATCTTAACGTGCCGGCGCTAGACAATCGACCGGGATATCCAACCTCCTTGTCTAAAAAGGTAGTAACCGATATTCTCAAAGACAGTTTAGGTTATCAAGGACTTATTTTTACTGATGCGCTCAATATGAAAGGAGCTTCAAATTACGATGCTCCCGGGGAGATCGATTTGGCGGCTTTTAACGCCGGGAATGATATTTTGCTGATGAGCGAAAATGTGCCTAAAGCGATTGCCAAAATTGAAGAAGCTTATAATAAAGGCGAAATTACCGAAAAGCGCTTATCCCGATCGGTGAAGAAAATACTCTTTGCCAAATTCAAAGCCGGACTTAATAATTATAAGCCTATTGAGCTACAAAATCTTTATGAGGATCTCAACAAGCCTGAAGATGAGGTGGTGTACCGCAAAGCGATGGCGAGCGCGCTCACCGTATTAAAGAATGATCAGGCAATTTTACCTGTAAAGAATATTGAAGATAAAAAGATCGCCTATATCGAACTGGGCGATGACAGCGGGACGCCGTTTTATAATGCGCTTAAAAAATATGCTGAGATCACAAAAATTGAAGCGGCTTCGGCTTCAGAATATAGTACAAAGCTAGAGGCGTTTAATTATGTGATAATTGGTTTTCACAGGTCGAATGACAACCCCTGGAAGTCCTACAAGTTTACCTCCCGTGAAATTGAAATTATAGAAACGATAGCAGCAGCCAAACCAACGGTGCTGGATGTTTTTGTACGACCATATGCGCTTTTTGATCTGGAAAATACCAGCAACCTTGAAGGGGTTGTGATGTCTTATCAAAACAGCAGCATTGCGCAGGAGTTGAGTGCACAGCTTATTTTTGGAGCGATTGAGGCTAAAGGTAAACTGCCGGTTTCGGTGGGTGAAGAGTTTAAGATCAATACCAGCTACGAGATAGGAACCTTGCGTCGTTTGAAATATGGGATTCCTGAGGAGGAAGGAATGGATTCTGAACAATTGAAAGGTATTGATAACCTGATGAAAGAAGGTCTTACCGATGTGATGTTTCCCGGCGGTCAGGTGTTGGTTGCACGTCACGGGAGGGTGATCTACGAGAAGGCTTTTGGCTATCATACCTATACCAAAAAGCAACCGGTACAACTGGATGATGTTTATGATCTGGCTTCGATGACCAAAATTTTGGCAACCTTGCCCATGCTGATGAAACGTTATGATGAGGGTAAATTCAAATTGGATGATAAGCTGGGAACTCTGCTTCCTGTGCTACAAGGTTCAAACAAACAAAACATCACGGTTAAAGAAGTATTGTCGCACTACGGTAGACTCAAACCTTGGATTCCTTTTTATACGGCAACTTTTGATGACTCCGGAAAGCTTTCAAAAAAATATTATCGTACGCGACCCGAAGAGAATTTCAGTCTTAAGGTAGCAGAAGATCTGTATTTGCGTAACGATTATCCCGATTCTATCGTGAAAATTATTGCCGACTCAGACCTGCTCAGCAGAAGGGTTTATAAATACAGTGACCTTTCTTATTTCTTATTCAAAGAGTATTTGGAGAATACCGGAGGAAAAGATTTAGATCATTTAACGCAGGAAAATTATTATCAATCCCTTGGGGCACATACCATGGGATATAAACCGCTCAGTCGCTTTGCAAAAAGCAAGATCGTTCCCAGTGAGAATGACACCTACTGGCGTATGCAACAAGTACACGGTTATGTGCACGACATGGGTGCAGCTATGGAGGATAACATTGGTGGACACGCCGGTCTTTTTAGTAATGCCAATGACGTGGCAAAAATGATGCAGATGTATCTTCAAAACGGCTACTACGGTGGGAAGCGCTATTTCTCAAAAGAAACGATGAACGCGTTCAATACCTGTTATTATTGTAAAGACGATGTGCGCAGAGGTGTTGGCTTTGATAAACCTCAATTAGGAACAGTAGGACCTACCTGTGGTTGTGTGAGTATGGAAAGTTTTGGGCATTCAGGATTTACAGGAACTTTGACCTGGGCAGATCCTGAGTCGGGTATTATTTATGTGTTTCTATCCAACCGCACGTTCCCTACAGCCGATAACAGAAAATTGATTTCTTCAGATTTGCGCACACGTATTCAGGAAGTGATTGAGAATGCGGTGATTCCTTAATGTTGTCATCCATCGCTAATATTGCGCACTTTTTCTGGTACGTAGTGCACGAATAAATTGGTATTTTTACATCATGAAAATAGCTATTGTTTGTTATCCTACCTTTGGCGGAAGTGGCGTTGTTGCAACCGAACTGGGGATCGCGCTTTCTAAACGCGGCCACGAGGTGCATTTTATTACCTACAAGCAGCCGGTACGCCTCGATTTATTAAATGAAAAGATTTTCTTTCACGAGGTAAATGTGCCGGAGTATCCTTTATTTCATTTTCAACCCTACGAGTTAGCACTTTCAAGCAAACTGGTAACCATTATCAAAGCCTACCATATAGACGTGTTACACGTGCATTATGCGATTCCGCACGCGTACGCGGGATATATGGCAAAGAAAATGCTTCAGCAAGAGGGAATCACCATCCCGATGGTAACTACACTTCACGGGACAGATATTACCTTAGTAGGAAATCACCCGTTTTACAAACCCGCGGTAACCTTCAGTATAAACAAAAGTGATGTGGTGACTTCGGTTTCTCAAAGCCTGAAAGAAGACACAAACCGACTTTTCGACATCAAACGCAAGATCAAAGTAATCCCCAATTTTATTGATCTGAGTACGGTAAAAGATACCTTTACCGATTGTCAACGCGGTTTGATGGCACACGAAGATGAACGTATTGTTACACACATCAGTAACATGCGCGAGGTAAAATGCATTCCCGATGTGATTAAGACCTTTTATCACATTCAGAAGGAAATTCCATCTAAACTGATTATGGTAGGAGAAGGTCCTGAACGCGCTCCTGCCGAAGCTTTAGCCGAAGAATTGGGCATCGCTTCTAAGGTGATCTTTTTAGGAAATAGCAATGAGATCGATAAAGTATTGTGCTTTTCAGATCTGTTTTTACTTCCTTCTAAAGCTGAAAGTTTTGGCCTTGCAGCATTAGAAGCAATGTCGCACGGCGTTCCTGTGATTTCCTCTAATGCCGGTGGATTATCAGAAGTGAATACCCACGGAGTTTCCGGTTTCTTAAGCGAGGTAGGCGCAGTAGAAGAAATGGCTAAGAATGCACTCGTAATCTTGAAGTCAGATGCAGAATTGGCACAGTTCAAAAAACAGGCAAGAACACAAGCACAACATTTTGCGATCGAAAATATCGTACCGATGTATGAAGAAGTTTATGAAAAAGCAATTAGGAAAAATGAACCTAAAAAAGCTTCACTTTCTTAAAGATAAAGCCGTAGTTGTAAACAACGGCAATAAAAAAATCCCGCTTGTAAAAGCGGGATTTTTTATGCTGTTCATTCAGTTCTTAAAACTGGTAACGAATTCCCAATGCGATATCAAAATCTAGGTCGTCATTATCGTAATAGTTATTTCCGTCTCCAAAACCAATTTCCGGTCTAAAGTCTAAAGAAAGAACTAAGGGAATATCAAAGTCATACTCGATACCTATATCACCTGCTGCAAACACAAAGGTATCATCGTCATAATCGTTGCGATCATAATCGTAAGATGCAAGACCACCACCTACACCGGCATACCAGTTAAAACCACCGTCAATATTCCATACCCATTGGTACAAGCCGGCAAGTTTAAAACCGTCATAGTTATTTCCGTCTCTGATACCTAAATCAAGCTCTAATCTGTTGTTGCTTCCTAGGGCTCTTTGGTAAGAGATTTCAGCTCCAAAACCGTCGCTATCTCCTAAACGAAGACCTAACGCGTTAGGGGCTATATCTTGAGCTTGTGAGCTAAAAGAAAATCCGGCGATGCAGACAAATGCTATAAGTAATTTTTTCATAATTATAATTTTTAAAATTTTTGTTTCACAAATGTAATCCTAGTTAAGCTTAGTGTTTACAGGGGTTGCGCCAATCTTTTGTTAAGCTTGTCTAAGGTTTTGTTAACTTCAAAACACTTAATAGTTGTACCTTTAGCTTATGATTACACAGCTCACAGAACCCTTATCTGAACTCAGAGATTCTCTTGACGGAGATCTATTTTTTGATGATTTGCACAAAACCTTGTATGCTACAGATGCTTCGGTTTATCGTCAAATTCCTGTTGCGGTTGCGTTTCCGAAGTGTGAGAAAGATATTCAGCAGCTTATTCTTTTTGCTGAAAAAAATAAGATAGGGATCATTCCGCGAACTGCAGGAACTTCCCTGGCAGGACAATGTGTAGGAGACGGTCTTGTGGTAGATGTGTCTAAATATTTTACTGAAGTCATTGCGCTGGATGTGCACAACAAAACGGTGACTGTACAACCGGGTGTGATACGTGATGAGTTGAATCGCTTTCTTGAACCGCATGGCTTATTTTTTGCACCAAATACGTCAACCTCAAACCGCTGTATGATTGGCGGAATGGTGGGGAATAATTCATCGGGAACTACTTCTATTCAATTTGGCGTAACACGTGATAAGGTGGTAGAAGTAAAAACCATATTAAGCGACGCAAGCAGCGTTACTTTTAGTTCGATTTCAGCTGAAGAGTTTAAACAAAAGTGCAAACTGAACACCCTTGAAGGAAAAGTATACAGCAGCATTTATGAACAATTGAAGGATGAACAGGTGCAGGAGGAGATTCGGTCTAGATTTCCCAAACCGGAAATCCATCGCAGAAATACGGGATATGCGCTAGACGCCTTGCTTGATAATTCAGTTTTCGATAACAAAAGTGAGCAACCGTTCAATATGTGTAAGCTGCTTGCAGGAAGTGAAGGAACGCTCGCGTTTAGCACAGAAATAACGCTACAATTAGATGTACTACCTCCAAAGCACGGAGTGATGGTTGCAGCGCACTTTGAAAGTATTACATCTTGTTTAGAAGCGGTAGTCCCAGCGATGCAACATAAGCTGTATGCTTGTGAAATGATGGATAAAGTAATTCTTGATTGTACGCTTAATAATCGGGAGCAGCAAAAAAATCGCTTTTTTATTGAAGGCGACCCTGCAGCGATTTTAATGTTGGAAGTGCGTGCAAATACGTTGGACGATGCACGCAAACAAGCTTTAGCGTTAATCGCGACTATTGAAAATTCTGGGTTGAGCTATGCTTATCCTACCCTTGAAGGTTCACAGATCAATCAGGCTTTAGAACTGCGTAAAGCAGGCTTGGGCTTATTAGGAAACATTGTGGGCGATCGCAAGGCGGTAGCCTGTATTGAGGATACTGCCGTAGCGTTAGAAGATCTTGCGCCCTACATCAACGAATTTAGCGCATTGATGGCAGACTTTAAACAGGATGCGGTGTATTATGCGCACGCAGGGGCCGGAGAGTTGCATTTGCGACCTATTCTGGATTTAAAGAAAGCAGATGATGTGGTGCTTTTCAGAAAGATCACAACGGCGGTAGCAAACCTGGTCAAAAAATATCAGGGTTCGATGAGTGGTGAACACGGCGACGGACTCGTACGTGGCGAGTTTGTAGAGATGATGATAGGTAGTGCCAACTATGAGCGTTTAAAACGTATTAAAAGCAGCTTTGATCCTCATAATGTCTTCAATCCCGGGAAGCTGGTGAATGCCAACCCGATGGACGAAAACCTGCGCTATACTCCAGATCGTGAAGAACCGCAAATTGATACCTTACTCAATTTTGACGATAGCCAAGGAATTTTACGCGCTGCAGAACAATGCAACGGTACAGGCGATTGCAGAAAGTTACCGGCTGCCGGTGGTACGATGTGTCCCAGCTATCGCGCTACTCGCGATGAGAAAGATTCCACGCGTGGAAGAGCAAATGCATTGCGAGAATTCTTAACCAAATCAGAACGTAAGAACAGTTTTAATCATAAAGAATTAAAAGAAGTTTTTGACCTCTGCCTAAGCTGTAAAGCTTGTGCCAGCGAATGCCCAAGTAATGTGGATGTTGCTGCTTTAAAAGCTGAATTTGAATATCAATATAAAAAGGAAAACGGGAGCTCCCTACGCACACGTGCGTTTGCATTTAATGCCTATTTAAACAAAGTAGGAGCGGTGCTTCCGGGGATTACAAATCGTTTGTACAAAGCTAAACTGAGTGGGAGGTTTATCAGGAAAACCCTCGAAGTTGCTCCTGAACGAAGCCTTCCGCCGCTTTCCAAACGTACCTTAAGAAAGCGTTTTAAAAAGCTGAAAGCCTTCAATCCACAAAACCCGATCAAGACGGTCTATTTATTTGCCGATGAGTTTACCAATTATCTCGATGCACAAATTGGTGAGGATGCCGTGATCTTGTTGCAGCGACTCAACTATGAAGTGCGTATAGTTGCGCACGCCGAGAGTGGACGTTCTTTTATTTCCAAAGGTTTTTTAAAAGAAGCACGTAAGACTGCACAGAAAAACATCAACACGTTTAAAGATCTTATTGATGAGAAGCACCCTTTAATCGGAATTGAACCTTCAGCGATTTTAGGCTTTAGGGATGAATATTTGCGTCTGGCAAAAGACGTTGAGGAGGCAAAAGCTTTAGCTAAAAACACCTTTACTATTGAAGAATTTTTGAGTGCTGAAATCAAAGCAGAACGCATTAAAGCGACTTCATTTACCACCGAAGCCAAGAAGCTGAAGATTCACGGGCATTGCCATCAAAAGTCCTTAAGCGGAATAGAGCATACCTTTAGTATTTTGAACCTTCCGGTGAATTATACGCCTACGATCATTCCGTCTGGGTGTTGTGGGATGGCTGGCTCTTTTGGGTATGAAAAGGAACATTATGCGTTGAGTATGCAAATAGGAGAGCAAACGCTGTTTCCTGCGGTACGCAAAGCTTCAGAAGATACACTCATCGCCGCGCCGGGTACGAGTTGTAGGCATCAAATAAAAGACGGGACACAGCGCCAAGCACAGCATCCCGTTACTATTTTAAAAAATGCTTTGGTTTAGATCTTCAGTAAAACTGTAAAGGTGATTCCTTCCTCTGGTAAGTTTTGGAAACCTTCATTTAGGTTTTCCTGTGCAACAGCGTAGGGATAGAAGCTTACAGGTTCTACACAAACCATATTAGTCACTTCGGTCCACAGCATAAAATTGCCAAAACCTTCAGATTTAAGCGTGATCGAATTTTCGTCGTTGAGCGTAATTTCAGAACAATCAGGAACCTGAAAGGCTCGGCTTCCTACCGCCATAATTTCAGCTAGACTAATTTCTTTTTTAGCATGGGTTACCGTTGGTTTTTCGGTACGCAATTTAAAGGCAGGATGATACCCTAGCATAAACGGCATTTCCGGTTCTCCACTAATGATGAATTCAATTTTTAGTCCATCTTCACTGAGACTGAATTGCTTTTTAAACACAAAATCATACGGCCAGCTCAGCCATTCTTCAGTAGATTTTTTAGGGTATTTCGAATTTTTGATCTTGGTTCCCGCAGTATACTGCTTTTCAAAAACCGCTGTAGTTGCTGTTGAAGAAGTAAGCGCGTAATCAAGTTCGCGCAACAACCCGTGTTGATCCAAGATCGCTTCTCCTTTAGGCGTTTTTACTTTAAAACCGGCTTCATCTGTGGGGCCGATTATAGGAAACATCTCATCGTCAGATTTTCCCCAGCCGGGACTTCCCACTTGATGAATATACTCATAGTCGTCTTTCTTAAAACTTGAAAGTTGACCTTTATCAATGCTAACGTTGAGGTTTTTTAGTTGTAGTTGTGTCATTTTAGTTCAGCTTTTCTAAGGCGTTATAATAATCGAGATGTAAATCTTCGTGTAAGGCTTCAATCTTTTTATGAATGTATTCCAGTTGCCGTAAATACAAATTACGCAGCGTATTGTTATTGCGAATTGCAGGGCGTACGGCTTGCATTTTTTCGCAGAAATAAAGCAAAAGTTGTACTTCGGTCTCTTTATTGCCGGAATAGCGGATGTACTTTTTGGTCTCGCGCAAAATCTTTCTGATCGACTTTTTCATCCAGTAGTAATTGCGCGTGTTGAGCGCTTCAAACTGCTCATCGATGTTTTCTTTGATCAGTGTAACATAACCCGGTTCATAATCTGACTCAAAAAGCAAATACGTGAGCAGTTCTTTGTTCTCTTTTTTGAATTTGGAGAGCCTCAAACAAATGTTGAGAAGTTCGTCTTCATCTTTGTGTTTGAGTTCTTTTTTTAACTGCGTGACCGTAGCTGCTTTCATAACTGCAATTTAACCAAAATGCTGTTAAAGCCCGTTAATACTTGGGTTTTAAACGCTAAAATATCTTTAAAGAACTAGGAATAGGCGCGGTTGATGCCTAATTTTAATTCAAACCAAAAAAAGAAAACTACATATGAAATTTTCAAGAAAAGCATCAGCAAACTGGAAAGGGCAAATCAAAGCAGGAATGGGAACCATTTCTACTGAAAGTAAAGTTCTGGACGCATCAAAATATGGTTTTGCAACCCGTTTTGAAGACGGAAAAGGAACCAATCCTGAAGAATTGATCGGAGCGGCACACGCAGGTTGCTTCACGATGCAATTGACCGCATTTTTAGGCGAAGAAGGTTACACTGCCGAAGATTTAAAAACGGACGCTAACGTAACTTTTGAGGAAGGTGCGATCACCAAAATCGATTTGACCTTAGTAGGTAAAGTGCCGGAATTTGATGCAGAAACCTTTAAAAAGATCGCAACCAAAGCAAAAGAAAATTGCCCGGTTTCAAAATTATTAAATGCCGAAATCAGTCTCGATGCAACTTTAGAAGAATAAAAAATCTTCAATATAAATTTAAAACCTCCCCGACGGGAGGTTTTTTTATGCGCAAGAAGCAAAAGTGTAAAGTGTATCTTTGACGAACAAAACAAGAAGAAGTGTCTCCACTAGTACTTTATATTTTACCGGCAGTTGTAGCCTTTTTAACCAGTTTTATGGTTGGGAGATTGCTATGTACACAAAAGCTAGCGGCGCACTTTATTGACAATATTAGTGGGAAAAAACTACATCAAAACGCCGTACCTGCCTCTGGGGGTATAGCCTTGGTTTTGGGTGTTGTGATTCCTGTTTTGATCTTTGATCGGGAGTTGATTTATGCTACGTACTTCTACTTTTTGATAGGAGCAGCAGGACTGTTTTTGTTGGGTTTATACGATGATTTAAAGCCTTTGGGATGGTTGCTTAAGCTCGTACTTCAGATCGCCATAATTACTGCAGTTGTGGTTTTAGGAGACCTTCGGTTAGAATCGGTTTTGTTGGAACATAGTTTTATCCGGCTGCCGTATGTTTTGAGTGTTATACTAAGTGTAGTGCTGATCACTTTTTTGACGAATGCCTTCAATTTTATTGATGGTGTAGATGGTTTGGCGACGGCAGTAGCACTCGTATTTATTTTGGGGTTGTTGTATTTTCAAACGCCATTTTCCGGAGTTTTCTTAATGTGTATGGCTGCTGCTTTATTTGGTTTCCGGCAATTGAATCGCGAGCCGGCAGCGTTGTTTATGGGAGATAGTGGCTCATTATTCATAGGTTTTTCTTGTGCTTGCTTGGCGATTTTCTTTTTAGAAGCAGATCTGAGCATCAACAATGCACAATTAGACTCATTTCAGCAACGTTTACCAATTTTGCTTGCGCTTTTTTGGTTTCCTATTGCAGATACGATTCGCGTGTTACTATTGCGACTAAGCCGCAAACAAGCGCTTTTCAAAAGAGATAAACTGCACAGTTATTCTTCGCTCATTCGTTTGGGGTATGGGCATTCTAGAATTGTGACTATTGTGGTGGTTTTGACTTTGTTGAATGTATTCGGGGCCTGGTATTTAGAACCTCTATTAGGAGTGTTGTTATTTTTTGTAGTACAGGTTGCATTTAGTGTAGCACTACATTTTTATCTCAATAGTTTGATCAAGAAGTTCACCAACTCAAAAGAAAACAGCAATGGATGAGTCCAAAAAAATAGCGCTTGCGTTGCCATCCATTGATGCGGATGCTACAGATTACCTTACTCAGGTTGTCAATGAAAATTGGGTGACTTCCGGTGGACCGACAGTAACAAAATTTGAAAAGAAACTCCGTGAATTTTTGCAAACGGATCGGGAAGTAGTGGCATTAAATTCAGGGACTGCAGCCTTACACCTTGCCTTAAAGTTAGCCGGCGTGCAACGCGATGATTTTGTACTGTGCCAGACGATGAGTTTTGTAGCTTCTTCAAATCCGATAGCCTATTTAGGAGCGATCCCTGTGTTTATCGATAGTGAAAAGAACACTTATAATCTAGCTCCTGAAAAAGTAAAAGAGGCTATTGAATGGTGCCTGAAGCAAAACAAAAAGCCGGCGGCTCTGGTCGCGGTTCATTCTTTTGGGATTCCCTGTCAAATGGAAGAAATAGTCAAGCTTTGTAAAGATAATGAGATTCCATTGATCGAAGATGCAGCCGAAGCTTTAGGAAGTAGATATAAAGAGCAACCTTGCGGACTTTTTGGCGATTACGGAATTTTATCCTTTAACGGAAATAAGATCATCACGACCGGTGGCGGTGGTGCACTGATTTGTAAAGATGCTCAAAAGGCTGAGGAGGCCAGGCATTTGTCGCGTCAGGCGAAAAGTGCTACAACAGGATTTGAACACGATGCCGTAGGCTTTAATTATGCGATGCCGGGATTGAATGCAGCGCTTGGTTTGAGTCAGTTGCAAACGCTAAAAGAACGCATTCAAAAGAAGCGGGAGCTTCATCAGTTTTATCAGGAGTGCTTTGCCGAAATAGAAGAAGTTGAAGTGCTGAGCGTTCAAAATGAGAAATATTATGCGAATTATTGGCTGACTGTTATTCGATTTACAGGAAGTAATTCAACAAAAAATCCGCAACAATTTCAGGCTTTTTTAACCGAAAAAGGGATTGAATCCCGTTTTCCGTGGAAGCCCTTGCATCTTCAAGAGATCTACAGTGAACAACATTATTTTGGAGCGCAACAAGCGGAAACCTTATGGAAGACCGGATTGTGTCTGCCATCCGGATGTGGTTTGACAAAAGAAGATCTTAACCGAATTCAACAGGCAATAAATGCGTATTTTTCGGCTTAATTATGGAGATTTCTGAGCTTAAAAACCAAACCATTCTCATAACCGGTGCCGCGGGAAGTATCGGTCGCGAATTGGTTTTAGGCCTGGCGCAATACCAACCCAAGCGACTAATTCTGGTAGATATCTCAGAATTGGGAATGCATAGCTTGCTTCAGGAAATGGCGATCCATTTTCCGCAAGTGAAGTTGAACTACTATTTAGAAAGTATTTGTGATACTGCATTTATTTCGGCTTTATTTCAGAAACAGCACATAGATATCGTCTTTCACGCAGCGGCCTACAAACACGTTTCTTTGATGGAGGAAAATGTGTGTGCAGCAGTTAAAACAAACATCAAAGGCGCCAAATTACTTATTGACACTTCTTGTAAACACAACATCGCGCGTTTCCTGTTTATTTCAACAGACAAGGCGGTCGAGCCCATAAGTGTGATGGGAAAGACTAAAAGGGTTGTCGAAGAATATTTGCTTTTCAAACAGACGGAAACTACCACAACACAGCTTAGTATTTTGCGTTTGTGTAATGTATATGATTCTTCGGGATCCGTGGTTCCTGTGTTTAAAGCGCGTATACAACAACAACTTCCACTAGAAATAAAGGGTAAAGAAGTGCGACGCGCTTTCATTCAGAAGGCCTTGATCCTGGAGCTTGTTTTAAAGCTACTGAAGTTTGAAGATTCCGCAGGTCTTTATATTCCCGGTCAGACAAACCTGTTGACGGTGGAGCGTATTGCTGAAAAACTCTTGAAAGAATATGCCGATACGTCTATTGAAAATTATCCAATAACCTATTTGACACTTCCGGAATATGAAAAGCAAGAAGAACTTTTGTATTCTAGCAGAGAGCAAATCGATGCTTCTTCGGAAGACGTACTAGCAAAAGTATTCACTCCTAAACCAAAATTGAATTTGGAGCGTCTAAAGCATTGCATTCTGGCTGCCGAAGCTTTTGACGGTAAAAAAGCACAGCAGTTTTTAGACGAACTTACAGCTTATGTTTAACTGAACGTAGCTGTTGTATTGCTTATGATTCGGTCGAGGTCTTGCTCGTATTTTCCTGCGAACTTCACTTTTTTCAAATTCTCAACGTGACGCATATGATGCGTGTCTGTGCCAATAAAATCATACATGCCTTCGCTGAGTAATTTCAAAGCGATTTTAGCGATTCCAGGTCCGTAGTAACCGCTTATAGACAGGGCATTCAACTGAAATTTACAGATGTTTTTCAGTTCGTTATAGGTGTCATATTTCGCGTGATAAAACGCATAGCGCTCAGGATGTGCCAAGACAGGGATATAGCCCGAATTACCCACTTTAAAAAGGATCTCTCTAAGATTAACCGGTGGCTGCAAATATGACATTTCAACCAAAACATAATTGTCTTTTAGCGGTAGGATCTGCTTGCTCTCTAAGAGATCTACGAGGCCGGAATCCATCATATATTCTGAAGAAGATCTGATACTGATGTCTTCGTGGCCTTTATCCTTCAAAAAAGTTTTCAGTGTAGTTTCAGCATCTAAAATAGTCTCAGGCGTGTTGGGGTAATAATCACTCATCGTATGCGGGGTGCAAATGAGGTTGGTGATACCTATTTCCTTAAACTGCTTCAATAGCTGAAGGGAATCCTCTGGAGTTTTGGCTCCGTCGTCAATTCCCGGAAGAATATGATTATGGATGTCTGTGAATTCGCCCAGCTTAGATGCTAAGAGTTTTTTCGAACTGAAAATAGAGAACATGTTGGTGAAATTTTGGCAAAAGTAAACATTTATAGGTGGAGATAACGCACGTAGAATCTGGATTAATCTGATTTTATCAACATTGAAGAACGGCGTTTTGATACTCCAAAAAACTTATTGAAAATATAAGGAGCGCTATTCATTTTTGACGTTGTAGAAGCGTTAAAAGATTGCTCCTAATTGAGTATCTTGCCCGGTGATGCGATATACTATACCGTTATATATTCTGTTTTTCTTGTGCCAAAATTTTATAAGTGCTGCGCAAGAATTACCTCCTGTACTCAATTTTACTCCAGAGCAGTACAATGCAGAAAATCAAAATTGGGATATTGCTCAAGGAGAGCAAGCCTTTATTTATGTAGCCAATAATTCTGGATTATTGGAGTATGACGGGGCAAAATGGAATTTATACCCGACGTCTAATAAAACTATTATGCGCTCGGTTGCAGCGCAAAACGGACGCATTTATACCGGTGCGTATATGGAGTTTGGCTATTGGGAACGTGGTAACGACGGTTTGCTCGACTATACTTCGCTAAGCGAGAATGTGACAATTCCGCTTATAGAAGATGAGCAATTTTGGAATATCATCTTGGTAGATAATTTGATTCTTTTTCAGTCTTTAGATCGCATATACAGCTATAATACAGATACCAAGCAATTTCAGATCATCGAATCGACCTCGTCGATTGTGAGGTCTTTTCTGGTGGGGAAATCGGTTTATTTTCAACAAGAAGGCCTGGGGTTGTACCAACTTCAGAATGGCAAGCCGGTTTTGGTTTCTGAGGATGCTGCCTTTTCAGAATATTTGCTGGTGGCGCTGTTTAGTAGAGAAAACAGCTTAATGGCAGTCACTCAAAAACACGGTATTTTTCAATTGAATCCAAACGGGGAAACTTCGTCTTGGCAATACCGTGCGCGTGAAACGATCGCTAATGAAACGGTATATTCAGCCATTCAATTATCAGATCAAACCTTGCTTTTAGGTACTATTTCCAACGGTCTGTACCACCTTGACGCATCAGGAAGTATAAAGTATCAAATCGATCAGGTTTCCGGGCTGTCTAACAATACCGTGTTGAGTCTTTGGGAAGATCAGGAAGCGCACGTGTGGCTCGGTCTTGATAATGGGATCAGCGTAGTCAATACCAATTCTGCATTTAAGGTGTACACCGATTACGACGGAAGTTTGGGAGCCGTTTATGCCGCCAAGAAGCATAACGGGTTTTTGTATTTAGGAACCAACCAAGGTCTTTTTTATAGAAAAGAGGAAGATGCGACCGATGCCTATCAACTCATTCCAGATACGAAGGGGCAGGTGTGGAGTTTACAAGTTATAGGAGATGTTCTTTTTTGTGGTCATCATGAAGGAACTTTCCGCGTAGAGGAGGATCGGGTAATTCCTGAGGCAAAAATCGCCGGGACATGGAATTTGCAACAGCTTTCTCCAGATTTGATTATTCAGGGAAATTACAGCGGACTTTATATTCTAGAACGAACGGAAACAGGATGGCATTTGCGTAATAAACTTGAAGGTTTTGATATTTCAAGCAGGTATTTCGCTTTTAGCGACCCACAGCAGCTTTATGTGAGTCACGAGTATAAGGGTGTTTTTAAACTGAATATTGATAAAGATTTTCAGCGAATAACCGAATCTACATTGTTAGAGCAAATTCCAAAAGGAGCCAAGTCGAGCATATTTGAATATAATAATGAAGTGCTTTATGCCTACGAAGAGGGAATTTTTAGACTGAATAATACAACACAAGTATTTGAAAAGGACAGTATACTTTCTAAGACATTTCTAGAATCGGGAGGATATTCCTCGGGCAAGCTCACCTACGATGCGAGTAATAATAGGCTTTGGGCCTTTAACGCACAGGAGGTGCTTTATTTTGAACCCGGAATCTTGGCAGATCAATTGAAGGTGCGCAGGATCGCATTGCCTTCAAAAACCAGAAAGGATATTCCCGGTTTTGAAAATATCACCTATTTGGGAGCAAACACTTATTTGTTTGGGAATGCGACAGGATATATTCTGTTTGACTTAGATAAGTTTAACGAGGAGACCTATACCATTAGGCTGAGAACCATCAAAAACGGAAAGCCGGAAGGTCGACTCCAAGCCATCGATCAAACCGCTACTCAACCTTTTCATTACCGGAAGAATAGTTTTGTGTTTGATTTTAGCGTGCCGGAATATGAGAAGTTTAGAGCAGTCGTATACCAGTATCGCTTAAAAGGGCTTTATGAGGAATGGACCAATTGGTCTTCTTCTGCCACAGCATTCTTTGAGAACTTACCTTCGGGCACTTATACCTTTGAAGCTCGTGCGCGCATAGGAGATCAATTATCAGAAAATACAATTCAGTATCATTTTACGGTGGCGCGTCCTTGGTATCTATCAGTTGTCGCGATCACGATCTATGGATTGGTGCTTGTTTTGATCTTTATAGGAATTCAGGTGTTCAACCGTAAATTCTATCGAAAGCAAAAAGAACGTCTTATAGAGATCAATCAGCGTAAACTGGAGTTGGCTAATTATGAGAATGAACGCCGAATTATGAAGTTGGAGAATGAGAAGTTACAACAAGATGTAGAAAGCAAGAACAGAGAACTTGCCGCTTCAACGATGAGCATTGTCAAAAAAAATGAATTGCTCAATGCGATCAAGAAGGAATTGGATTCTGATGCGCAAGAGAACGAATTGAAATCGGTGATCAAGATTATCGATAAGAACCTTAATCCTAAAAAAGATTGGGAGTTTTTTAAAGAAGCCTTCAATAATGCAGACAAAGATTTTTTAAAGAAAATCAAAGAGCTGCATCCTAAACTTACGCCCAACGATTTAAAACTATGTGCGTATCTAAGACTCAATTTATCCTCAAAGGAAATTGCACCACTTTTGAATATTTCGGTGAGGAGTGTAGAAATAAAAAGATATCGTTTGCGCAAAAAAATGGAATTAGAGCACGAAGACAGTCTTGTTGAGTATATTCTAGCGGTGTAGTACACCTCATCAATTCTTAAAATCACCTATACATTACCTATACGAAAACGATAGTAATTTAGTTTATAGGTAATTACAGCCTTTACAACATAAAGTTTAACATTCTTCTGAAAGCCTTATAACGAAAGCGTTTGCGATAGAATACATCTGTTATTTCGATTAAAACAGCTTTTGTATATTTTTTGTTGAGGTTGTTTTCTCGAATACGATGTAGTTAAGAGGTAGTTTTGAATTCCAAAACACAATTTATGAAATCAATACTATCCTTGATCTTATTCGGGTTGCTCACCTCGGGGCTCTTCAGCCAGACCGGTACCGATGTGCGCGTTACAGGTACTGTGACAGATATGTCAGGAATGCCATTACCGGGAGTTAATGTAATTGTAAAAGGAACTTCAACGGGTACAAGTACCGATTTTGATGGACTGTTCAGTTTAGATGTTCCGTCTTCGAGTACCTTGGTGTTTTCCTTTTTAGGCTTTCAAACTCAGGAAATAGCCGTGAATGGAGCTGCAGATCTCAATGTACAATTGGTCGAAGATACCAGTACACTAGATGAAGTGGTCGTAGTAGGTTACGGAACACAAAAGAAGAAAGAAATTACCGGTGCGGTAAGTGTTGTAGGTTCTGAAACTATTGAGGAGCAAAACCCTGTGCGGGTAGAACAAGCCTTACAAGGTCGTGTGGCCGGGGTTAATATCAGCTCCAATTCGGGATCGCCGGGTAGTGCTTCTACGATCTCCATTCGTGGTATTTCTACTAATGGTGACAACCGCCCTTTAATTTTGGTTGATGGTGCGGTGATCGAAGATTTGAGTGTGATCAACCCTAACGACATAGAGAGCATCAATGTTTTAAAGGATGCAACTGCCGGTATTTACGGGGTGCGTGCTGCTAACGGTGTGATCTTGATCACAACAAAAGGAGGTCGCAAAAACAGTGATCTGCGTGTGGATGTAGATACCTATGTAGGTTTGCAGGAAACTACGCGTAAACTTCCGGTGCTTAATGCAACCGAATATGGTGTGATTATCAATGAGGCCTACGCAGCAGGAAATCAGGCTCCTCCATTTCCTAATCTTGCAGTTCTTGGGCAGGGAACCAACTGGCAAGATGAGGTCTTTAGACAAGCTTTACTTTCAGATATAAACGCTACCGTTTATGGCGGTAGTGAAAAATCGGCCTATTCTGTTGGTGCAGGCTATTTAGATCAGGATGGTATCGTAGGCGGTGGAGCGGTAAACTTCAATCGCTTTACAGGAAGAGGAAGCTATGATCTGGATATTTTAGAGAATTTGAAATTTTCTTCAACAGCGATCTACACGCATTCTAATAGAAAAACCCTTTCTGAAAATGCTTTGGGTTCTGTATTGTTCAATGCGGTTAATATGGCGCCTACGTTCAGTGTGCGTGATGCCAATGGTGATTTTACGATCGCAAACGGATTGGGGAACGAGGTGATCAACCCTATTGCACAAATCGCGAATACTTTCAATACTAATGAGGTAGATAAGATCACGGGAACAGTAGGACTTTCTTATAATTTCTGGGATCATTTTACGGCAGAATCACGCTATCAGTTTAATTATTCTGAAGTACGTGGGCGTAGTTATTTACCGGCAGGATTGAATTTTGGAGATGGAAAAGTCTTCAACAACCTGGGCGTAAATCAATATTTTGTAAACGACAGTTTCTTTAGAGATTATACATTTGATAACTTTTTAACCTATCAAAATACGTTTGCAGACGATCACAACCTTACCGTTTTATTGGGGATGTCTGCATTCAAGACCAGCGGTGAATTTTACAATTTCACAGGACGAGACGTGCCGGGAACTACTTTTGCCGAAGCTACACTTGACGGCGCAGGCGAGGTTATCGATGCACGTGACATCAGCGGTCCTGCTGAGTTTGACCAGCGTTTACTTTCTTATTTTACGCGTGTTCAGTATAACTACAAGGAGCGTTATTTGCTTTCAGCAGTGTTACGCCGCGATGGTTCTTCAAATTTTGGACCGGAGAATAAATTCGGTTATTTCCCTTCGGCTTCTATCGGTTGGGTAGCCAGTGATGAGCCGTTCTTCGGTTCTAGTGATTTGCTGAACTTTTTAAAACTTAGAGCGAGTTATGGTATTCTAGGTAATGACCGTATTGGAGCTTTCGGATATGTTTCTACGCTTAATGCAGAAGGAACTTATGTGTTTGACAACGAACTCGTAAACGGGGTTGCAGCCGGTCAACTTTCTAATCCTGAAATTAAATGGGAGCGTCAGAAGACTTTTGATGTTGGTTTTGATGCACGCTTATTCAATAATCGCATCGATCTTACGATGGATTATTTCAAACGTCGTACCGATGATTTATTGCTAGTACCTCAGGTTTCGGGAATTTTAGGCGTTTATGCGCCGGGTGCGGGAGCACCTATCGTAAATGCCGGAAGTGTTGAGAACCAAGGTTTAGAATTTTCGGTTTCTTACGATCAGCCTATTGGTGACGATGCCGGATTCAATTTGAGCTACAACTTCACCACGCTTCAAAATGAAGTACTTGAAGTAGGGAATGAAAGCGGATTTATTCCGGGTGGAAGTTTTGGTTTTGGTCAGGAGCCGCCTGCACGTATGCAAGCCGGTTTCCCAATCGGGTATTTCTACGGCTTACAAACCAACGGAATTTTTCAATCTCAGGCAGAAGTTGATGCACACGCAACACAAACCGATGCTACCTTGGGAGATTTACGCTACGTAGATCAAAACGGTGACGGAGTCATTAATGGCGATGATCGTGTGAATATTGGAGATCCTATCCCAGACGTTACAATGGGGCTTAATTTAGGATTCAACTATAAGAATTTTGATTTTACAGCTTACGCATTTGCTTCCATAGGCAATGACATTGTGCGCTCGTATGATCGTAATCAAAACCTGACCAATAAGACCAATTATGTCTTAGACCGTTGGACGGGACCGGGATCTACAAACAGCTATCCACGCGTAACCGTTGGGCCAAATTCTAACCTGTTGTTCTCGGACTTTTACGTAGAAGACGGTTCGTATGTAAGATTACAAAACGTGCAGTTAGGCTATAGTTTAGGAAATGAAGTCTTAGATCAATTAGGCATCAGAAAACTACGTTTTTACTTGGCGGTAACCAATGCGTTTACGCTAACAGAGTATAAAGGATATGATCCTTCAGCTTCTTCGGGAGCGCCTATTGGTGGCGGAATCGACCAAGGATTCTACCCGGTGCCACGTACGTATACTGCAGGAATGAACTTCAAATTTTAAAAGAAGAGCGATGAAAAAATATAATATACAACTTACTTTTTTAAGCCTCTTAGCCGCAGTGCTCATGGTGGCTTGCGGGGACGATTTTGTAGAAGTAGACCCCATCAATGAGAATTCAGAAGATTTTTTCAATTCTGAAGAAGACTATCAGGATGCCTTAGTCGGCGCTTACGATCTGTTACAAGCAACCTATTTGAATGTAATGGTCGGTGAGATCGCTTCAGACAATACCCTTGCCGGTGGCGAGAGCGCTACCGATACGCCGGGAATTCAGGAAATTGACAATATGACCCACACGCCGGTCAATCAGCAACTGCGTGACATTTGGGGATGGATGTTTGCCGGAGTGAATCGTGCAAATTACATTCTGGAGTTTCAGGATAAAATCGATTTTTCAGGAAAAGATCAAATCATAGCGCAAGCCCGTTTTTTACGTGCGTACTATTATTTTGAATTGGTAAAGTGGTTTGGTGACGTGCCGCTAGCGGTAGATCAACGTCTATTATTTGGAGATCAGTTTAATGTAGATCGAACTCCAAGAACAGAAGTGTATGCGCAAATTGAGCAAGACCTCATTTTTGCTGCAGAAACGCTTCCGGCAACACAGGCTGAAGAAGGACGTATCACTAGTGGCGCTGCACGCGCATTGCTAGGAAAAGCCTATTTGTATCAGGATAAATTTACCGAAGCAGCAAGTGCTTTAGATCAGGTGATCGCCGGTCCTTACGACTTGGTAGACGATTATTCCACCATTTTTGAATTAGAAGGTGAGAATAATATTGAGTCGGTTTTTGAAGTGCAATACACCGATAAAGAAGGAGCAGGTTTTGGTTGCTTGCAGTGTAGTGAAGGAAATGTAGCGGTTGGTTTCAACGGAATACGTAATTACAGCGGACCTTTATTTGACTCTGGTTTCAGCTTTAATGTTCCTGTACAGGAAGCTTATGATGCCTTTGAACCGGGAGATAGTCGTCGCGATATCGCTATTTTGAATATCGAAGAATTCGCCGCTGCAAACGGCGCTACGTACAATGAAGGTTACGAGCATACCGGCTTTTATAACCGAAAATACATCGCGCGTAAAGGAGATGCCAATTTGGGAGATGCAAATCTTACCAATCCTAACAATTATCGTTCTATTCGCTTTGCAGATGTCTTGCTTATGGCGGCAGAGGCACACAACCGTAAGGCAAATCCTAACGATGCCTTGGCAAGAGAATACTTAAACCGTGTGCGTCGTCGTGCTTTTGGCGATACCGATCACGACATCGCTGCCAGCGGTGCAACCCTTACCGATTTCATTTACGACGAAAGAAGACTAGAACTCGTAGGAGAAGGACATCGGTTCTTCGACTTGGTACGTACAGGCAGAGCAGCACAAAACATTCCGGGCTTTACACCCAATAAAAACGAATTATTCCCAATCCCTACAATTGAAATTCAGCTGGCTGGAAATCGCTGGGAACAAAATCAAGGATACACTAATTAATACACTAGGATACGATGAAAATTTTAAGATTACTAATAGCATTTTTGGCAGTAGCTCAGGTCTTCACCGCTTGTGAAGATGATGTAGTCACAAATTATGCCTTACAAGAAATATCTGCACCTACCGGTGTAGCGGCAAACTTTGCGATCACTCAGGACGATACCGGGATGGTAACCATTACCCCTGTAGGAGAGGGCGCTTCAACCTTTACCATAGATTTTGGTGTTGAAGGAGAAGCACCGCAAACCATAAATGCCGGAGAAAGTGTAACCTATACTTATACAGAAGGGGAGTATCTCGTGCGTATTACAGCAACAGGAGCTACAGGCTTGACCAGTGAGTTTAATCAGATGATCAATGTGTCGTTTACGGCACCAGAAAATCTGGATTTTGAAACTACCGTAAGTGGTCTTACTGCTGTGGTAACACCAACCGCCGACAATGCGATGATGTATGATGTGTATTTTGGTGCGAGTGAAGATGAAGAACCGGTAAGTATAATGGCAGAAAGTTCGGCTGAATTTACCTATGAAGAACCTGGTGATTATGTGGTACGCGTTGTTGCTAAAGGTGCAAGTGTAAACACGATCGAATTATCAAAAACGGTAACCATCACAGGTGCTGTAGATCCTATGGCGTTGCCGATCACCTTTGATGATCCTACGGTAAATTATGCATTCGTAACCTTTAACGGCGCTTCTTATGAAGTGGTAACCAATCCAGATCTTTCTGGAGCGAACACGACCGAATCTAACGTAGGAGCGATTACAAATTCTGGTGCACAGTATGAAGGTGGAGCATTCACCTTGGGTACTCCGGTTGATTTTAGCGGAGCTAATAAAACCATCACCATGAAATTCTGGTCTGATGTTGAAATACCTGTATTATTGAAATTTGAAGGTGGCGTTAACGGAGAGCGTCAAAACGAGATCACCAAAACCCATACGGGTTCAGGATGGGAAACGCTAAGCTTTGATTTTGCTACCGAGGCTGTAAAAAGTTATATCGACGGAAGCCAAGGTGTGGGTGAACCATTTGTACCTACGGGTCAATATGCAACGATGGTGATTTTTGTTGATGGTCCGGGTACCACTGCAGGAACCTTCTATATCGATGATATTGAACAAATCGGTGGTGCGACAGAGCCTATGATGGCTGCGCCAACTCCAGATGCTGCTGAAGCAGATGTACTTTCGATCTTCAGTGATTCGTATACAGATCCGGCTTCAGTGAACTATTTCCCGAATTGGGGGCAATCAACAACCTATGAGCAAGTAGATCTAGATGGAAACGCTGCAATTAAATATGGAAACGCTAACTATCAAGGGATCGATCTTGGCGGTGAGTACGATGCTTCCGGATACGAATTTGTGCATATCGATGTTTGGTCTGCAGATTATGCGAGCATTCCGTTTTTCATCATTGATACTTCAGGAGAGCGTCCGGTAAATTTAGAGGTTACCGCAGGAGAGTGGACAAGTATCGATATTCCGCTTTCGGCATTTATCGATCAGGGAATTTCGGTAACTAATGTATTCCAATTCAAGTTTGATGTACAGCCAGATACCGGAGGAACCTTCTATATCGACAACCTGTATTTCTATAACGAAGCGGCTGCGGCGCCAGAAAGCCCACAAGCGGCAGCACCGGCACCAACCTTTGACGCAGCAAATGTGATCTCATTATTCAGTGATGCGTATACCGATGAGGCGATGGCAACCTGGAGAACAGATTGGTCTGATGCAACACTTGAAGATATCGCAGTAGCAGGAAATGCGGTAAAGAAATATTCAGCATTAAACTTTGTAGGAGCAGAGCCGGTTAATCAAATTGATGCAAGTGCTATGACGCACTTCAGCACCGATATCTGGACAGGAGATGCGACACAAATCCGTATCAAATTGGTTGATTTTGGAGCTAACGGAACCTATCAAGGAGGAGATGACAGCGAGCACGAGATCGTATTGAATTTCGATAACGGTGACTTCACGCGCAATACGTGGGTGACTTTAGATATTCCATTGGCAGATTTCACCGGACTAACCGCGCAATCTAATATTGCTCAGTTGATCTATTCCGGAGGTCCTGCAGGAGCAACAACGGTTTATGTAGACAACGTATACTTCCATAACTAGGAATTAAATAGTAAGATATCATGAAAACGATAATTCAAATAACATCCTATTGCTTACTGCTGTTTTTAGCAGTAGGCTGTCAGGATGATGACAATACCCTTGAGCAAATCTTGGTACCTCAAAATCTTGAGGTCACTATGGATGTGACAGACGACGGCTCAGGAAACGTAACCTTTACCGCAACGGCAGATAATGCGGTGACCTACAGGTTTGCTTTTCCTGATGGAACCACAGCGGTGGCACCTAGTGGCGTGTACACCAAACGCTTTACAAGAACCGGACTCAACACCTACCAAGTGACGGTAATGGCTTACGGTCAGGGTGGAGTGAACAGTTCAAGGTTGGTAGAAGTTACCGTAGAAAGTGATTTCTCAGATCCTGAAGCGATCGAGTTGTTAACCGGTGGCGGAAGCAAAACCTGGTACTGGGCAGCAAGTGAGCCTAACCATTTGGGTGTTGGTCCTAATAACGACGACCCTACGCAAAACTATTTTTGGGCGTATTTTTCGTTTACAGAGCCTTTTGCGTTAGCAGATATTCCTGCTGCGACATGTGCCTATGATGACGAGTTTATCTTCAGTACCACGACTGGTGAAGATTTGACCTATGAATATGATAATAACGGTGCAAGTTTCTTTAACAGAACCTACGCAAGCGTGGTTAACGGGGAATCACCAGATGATAGCTGCTATGAGTTTGACACGACTGGCGAGCGCGCGGTGAGTTTAGCACCATCAGAGTCTGTAGTTGCCGCAGAGCGTAAGCGCGGTACCACGATGACCATAAGCAATGAAGGTTTTATCGGTTATTATATTGGTACTAATGAATATGAAATTCTATCCCTAACCGAAAACCGCATGCTGCTTAGAGCAGTACAGGGTAACGATCAAGGTTTGGCGTGGTATATCATTTTAACTGCTGAAAAGCCGGTACAGGGTAGCGGACCGCAAGCGGAAGAAGATGACTTTCCAAACCTGGTTTGGTCAGACGAATTTGACACCGACGGTGCTCCCGATCCTGCCAACTGGACCTATGATTTAGGTAACGGCCAGGTAGGCTGGGGAAATAATGAATTGCAATATTATACAGACCGAAGCGAAAATGTAGTGGTTGAAGATGGCGTGTTAAAAATAACTGCGCAACGCGAAAGCTATATGGGATTCGACTTCACTTCGGCACGTTTAAAGTCAGAAGGTTTACAGGAATTTACTTTTGGTCGTTATGAGATCAGAGCCAAATTACCCGAAGGTGTTGGTACCTGGCCTGCGATCTGGATGTTGGGAGCAGATTATCAAACCAATGCGTGGCCGGGAGCCGGAGAGATCGATATTATGGAGCACGTGGGACGCAATCAAAATGAGATTTTATCTACGCTGCATTTCCCCGGGAATTCTGGAGCTAATGGTATTTCTGAGATGACTACCGTTGAAACGGCAAGCAGTGAATTCCACGTGTATGCGGCAGAATGGACCGAGACGCAAATTCGTTTTTATGTAGATGATGCGTTGTATCACATTTTTGAAAACGACGATACCAAGCCTTTTGATAAGGACTTCTTTATGATCTTGAACGTAGCTATGGGTGGAAACCTTGGTGGAGACGTAGATCCTGCTTTTTCTGAGAGCGCTATGGAAGTAGATTATGTACGCGTTTACCAGCGCGATTAATTTGAAACAAAAAACGATGAAACAGTTCAAAATTGTATTGATAACAGTTTTTGCACCGTTATTTGCGTCACAAGCCCAAACCAATGGAATCAACGATTTGGATCCTGTGGTAGAGCACAAAATTGATTCGATTTTAGAATTGATGACGGTAAAGGAAAAGGTTGGGCAAATGGTGCAATACAACGGAAGCTTTGATGTAACCGGTGCGCCTTCAGATATCGATTCAAAAACGAAACTTGAAAAACTCAAGAATGGCGAAGTAGGTTCTATGTTGAATGTACTCACTGCCGAAGCTACTCGTGAAGCGCAGCAGGTCGTGATGGAAAATTCAAGACTGAAGATTCCGTTGCTTTTTGGCTATGACGTGATTCACGGCTATAAAACCATGTTTCCGGTGCCTTTAGGAGAAAGCGCAAGCTGGGATCTGGAAGCGATGGAATTAAGTGCGAGTATCGCGGCTAAAGAAACAGCCGCCGCAGGAGTACACTGGACCTTCGCACCGATGATCGATGTGTCTCGTGATGCACGCTGGGGTCGTATTATGGAAGGTGCCGGTGAAGATCCTTATCTCAATGCGGTGATCGGTGTGGCACGCATTAAAGGTTTTCAGGGCAGCGATTTGACAGATATTAATACCATCGCGGCTTGTGCAAAACACTTTGCTGGTTATGGCTTTGCCGAAGCCGGTAGAGATTATAACACCGTGAACGTTGGAACTTCTGAGTTGCAAAACGCCATTTTAATGCCATTTAAAGCTGCTGCCGAAGCCGGTGTAGCGACCTTTATGAATTCGTTCAACGAGATCGACGGCGTGCCTGCAACGGCATCGACCTACTTACAGCGTGATATTTTAAAAGGCGCTTGGGACTATAAAGGTTTTATGGTTTCAGACTGGGGTTCTATAGCTGAGTTGATTCCGCATGGCTATGCTGAAGATAAAATGCAGGCGGGCGAATTGGCCGTAATCGCCGGTAGCGATATGGATATGGAAGGCCGTGTGTATGAAGAAGCGCTGGAGCCTTTAGTGAATGATAATACAATTGATGAAGCCCTTTTAGATGATGCGGTACGACGCATTTTAAGAGTGAAATTTCAGTTGGGGCTTTTTGAAGATCCTTATAAATACAGCGACACACAACGCGAACAAGAAGTATTGCTCGCAAAAGCGCACCTTGAAGCGGCCCGTGATATCGCACGCAAATCAATCGTATTGCTTAAGAATGAAAATTCGGTTTTACCATTAAGTAAAGCACTAGAAAGCATTGCTGTGATCGGTCCGTTGGCAGATGATAAAGATTCCCCATTAGGGAACTGGCGCGCACAAGCCGATAAGAATTCGGCGGTTTCCGTTTTAGAGGGAATAAAAAATATGGTGGGCGATGCGGTTCAAATCAATTATGCTAAAGGTGCTGATTTAGGAATGGGAGAACGCAGTTTTCTGATGCCATTAGAAATCAATGAAACCGATACTTCCGGCTTTGCTGAAGCGATTGAAGCTGCCAAGAAGTCTGAAGTGGTTGTTATGGTTTTAGGTGAAGATGCTTTTCAAAGCGGGGAAGGCCGCAGTCAAACCGGGATTCAATTGCGAGGTGTTCAGCAGGAATTACTCGATGAGGTGGTCAAAGTAAATACTAACGTGGTTTTGGTATTGATGAATGGCCGTCCCTTAGACATTAGTAAACCAAACGAACAAGTTCCGGCGATCGTAGAAACTTGGTTTTTAGGTTCGCAAGCGGGTAATGCGATTGCAGATGTACTTTTTGGAGCCTATAATCCGTCAGGGAAATTACCGGTTTCTTTTCCACGAAATGTAGGTCAAGAACCTTTATACTATAATCAAAAAAATACAGGAAGACCTGCGAGCGATATGGTGACCTATTCAGGCTATCAAGACAGTTCGCGTGAAGCCCTATTTCCTTTCGGTTTCGGGTTGAGCTATACGACTTTTGAATATGGAGCGATCAGCTTAAGCGCAAGCGAATTTTCAGGGGATGAAAATTTAGAGGTAGCCATTGAATTGACCAACACAGGAACTGTTGCCGGTAAAGAAACAGTACAGCTGTATCTTAGAGATTTGGTTGCTAGCCGTACACGCCCGGTCAAAGAATTACGAGACTTTAAGCAGGTAAGCTTAAAGCCCGGAGAAACCAAAAAAGTGACTTTTGAAATTTCAGCAAAAACTTTAGAGTTCTATACTGCTAATAATACCTGGGAAGCGGAGTCGGGAAGCTTCAAAGTGATGTTGGGAAGCAATTCAAGAGATCTAAAAGAAGCAAGCTTTCAATATAAAAAGTAATGAAAAGAGTTCTAATAGTTATAGCACTAATCAGTTTCGGAGTTCACGCACAAGAACGCAAATTGGTATGGTCTGATGAGTTTAACGGCGATGTCCTGGACCTCACCTCGTGGAATTTTGAACTCGGTGACGGTTGCCCTGATCTTTGTGGTTGGGGAAATAATGAGCGGCAGGTGTATACCAAAGAGAATCATCGTCTGGAAGATGGCAAGTTGATCATTACTGCAAAAAAGGAAGGAGATCGTTACACTTCAACCCGCATTACCACACAAGGCAAACACGAGTTTCAGTATGGAAGAATGGAAGCCCGCGCAAAAGTGGCGTTAGGACAGGGAATCTGGCCTGCATTCTGGATGCTGGGAAGCGATATTAAAGAAGTTGGTTGGCCGGCTTGCGGCGAGATCGATATTCTGGAATACGTGGGCAGAGAAGAAGATATGGTGTATACCACTTTACACGTACCTGCGGGGCACGGCGATACTGCCTTCAGTAAAAAAACGAAGTTTGAAGCTATTGAAGAAGGATACCACGTATATGCAGCAGAATGGTCTCCTGAGCAAATTGAGTTTTTTGTAGATGATCAATCGGTTTTTGTGTTCAGTCCCGAAGATAAAACCAAAGCGGTTTGGCCTTTTGATCAACCGTTCTACTTCATTATTAATCTGGCTATCGGAGGGAACTTCGGCGGTCCCGAAGTTGATGATAGCATCTTTCCGCAAGAATACGCCATAGATTATGTACGGGTCTATGAGCTTGAAGAGTAGTTTAATTTTCATATACATTGTTGTTTGTTTTAAGGTCTTGTGTGATGCGCAAGGCCTTTTTTTATGCAACTTTCTAAGATGATTGAAATACCGAGTATATTTGCAGCTTATGAGTACACTTACTGCGATCACCATACGGCCCGAATTGTTGGAGAATCAGGATTATATTCTTCAACAAGCCTTGGCTAAAGCCAAAATCAAACCGGCAGCGGTTAAGGATTGGGGCATACGCAAGCGCTCTATAGACGCACGGAATAAACCCGTAAAATTGCAATTGCAGATTGAAATCTGGCAGCAGGACGAACAGCGCAAACCTTTAAATCGTTTTGAGCCCAAAGAAGTAAGTTCTGCTCCAAAGATTGCGATTATTGGCGCCGGTCCTGCCGGATTGTATGCAGCTTTACGCGCCATTGAAGCCGGCTTAAAACCCATCGTTTTTGAACGCGGTAAAGATGTGCGCGAACGCCGAAGAGATCTGGCAAAGATCAATAAGGAGCAGCTTGTAAATCCGGAGTCGAATTATTGTTTTGGTGAAGGAGGTGCAGGAACCTATTCTGACGGAAAATTATATACCCGTTCAAAAAAGCGTGGTAATGTGCTTAAAGGATTAGAATGGCTGGTGCATTTTGGAGCGGACGAAGATATTTTGGTAGATGCACACCCGCACATTGGGACTAATAAATTGCCAAAAGTGATTTCCGCGATGCGGGAAGCGATCATCGCTGCCGGTGGAGAAGTGCATTTTAATGCAAAACTCACAGATTTGCGTATTGAAAATAAGGTCTTAAAAGGCATCGAGATCAATAAACAACAGCGATATGCTTTTGATGAGGTGGTCTTGGCTACCGGGCACTCGGCACGGGATATTTTCTATTTATTGCATGAGAAAGGAGTGAAGATCGAAGCCAAACCTTTTGCACTTGGTGTACGCGCAGAACATCAGCAGGAAGTGATCAATTACATTCAATATCACGGAGAAACAGACAATCCCTATTTGCCGCCAGCGGCTTACAGCCTGGTGGAGCAGGTAGACGGGATGGGCGTGTATTCGTTCTGTATGTGCCCGGGTGGGATCATCGCTCCTTGTGCTACCCAACAGGAAGAAGTGGTCACAAACGGCTGGAGTCCTAGTAAACGCAATAATCCGTACGCCAATTCGGGAATTGTGGTTAGCGTTGAGCCTAAAGATTTACCCAATTATACTCCAGACGATCCTTTTGTCAGCTTGAATTTTCAGAAGGAAGTAGAACGTGCCTGCTGGATTGCGGGCGGAAAAACACAGCAAGTGCCGGCACAGCGTATGACCGATTTTGTAAACGGAAGAATAAGCAATGATTTCCCGAAAACGTCCTATCAACCGGGAATCGTGAGTGCCGATTTGAATAAAGTGCTACCAAAATTGATAGCAAACCGACTTAAGAAAGCATTTGTGCTGTTTAATAAGAAAATGCCGGGATACCTTTCCAAAGATGCGGTATTGCACGCGCCCGAAAGTCGCACTTCTTCTCCGGTATCTATTCCCAGAAACCCGGAAACTTTAGAACATATTGAAGTTCAAGGATTGTATCCGTGTGGAGAAGGAGCAGGATATGCCGGCGGAATTATGTCTGCTGCCATCGACGGTATTAACTGTGTAGATGCGATCGCCAAGAAATACCAGTTGGTATAAAATGACAAAGCCCTGCATTAGGCAGAGCTTTGTATGTTTTAAAAGCTGAAAAACAGACTTGATTATTCAGCTTCTGGAGTAGCAACAGCAGCGCTGTCAACTACAACTTCAGCAGGAGCTTCAACAGGAGCCTCTTCTAATACAGGAGCTTCAGGAGTTACTTCCTCCATAGAAGTTTCTTGCATAGCCTCATCAGTAGTTGCTTCTGCAGACTCTCTACAAGAAGAAACAGTGATGAATAAACTCAGTGCGAAACCAGCTAAAATATTGCGTTTCATAGAATGTGATTTATTGCGTTAAAAATGCGAGCGAATGTACTTTAAATTCCAATTCGTGCAACAAAAGCAATACTATTTTTTTGAACTTTTAAAAAACTGAAATTCAATATCTTAATTGTTTTTTGTCAGCGCAATAACACCCTTTAGGCATAAACTTTAGCCAATGACGAGATTTTGGACGCCAGATATTCATCACGCTGAGAAAATTCGACCCATTCCGGATGGATTTTTCTAAACTCGATCAAGGTGTAATTGCGTACGATCTGCTCTAAAAGGATACGCCTAGATTTTTTGAGCGTGGCCAGATTGATTTCTAAACATTGGGAACTGTTAGAAAAACTGATTTGCGTGCGTACAAGAGGATTCCAATAGGTTTTGATAAGTAATACCTCTTCCTGAGAATTGTGAATGTGGGAGAAAAGTTCTTGGATTTGTTGAGCTTCTTCTTCGGTTAGGTTCTGAAGCAGTTGGTTTTGAAAAAACGAACTTTTAAGTACTTGTGTGGTCCTTCTAACGGCGCTATCCACTAGAGGGTTTTTTCCTTGATAGATTAAATTCATAATGGGCAGGTTTGAATTTAGATTTAAAAAATAATTCTTTCATTAGGGTGGAGCTATGGTTGGATTGTTCTAAAAGTACTAAAAACTATAGGTTAATTAACTGTTAATCAATGTTTTTAGTGTATTTTCAACATTTCCTCTTTTAAATCTTTATAATTGATTTATACTCTTAAAGAATTGTAAATCTTTCAATAACAAGCGCGCAGGAAAGGACAGGATGAACAGTCTGGATCAAAACCATAACTTACTTTTCTAATCCAAATGTATAGATGAAAAGAATAAGATTGCTGCTAATGTTCTTGCTTACGCTCCATATAGTAGCGTGTAAACAAAAAAAATCTAGGGAGCAAGCGTTCGCATTAACACGAGACACACTTCAGGTAGAAGCTCCTTTTGGTGCCTACACAATTCAATCTCCAAACTTCGAGAATGCTCCTCGTTTGCTGATTACCGATTTTGGAGCAGACCCTAACAATAAAAAGAAAAATACCGAAGCTATTGCGGCTGCTATTGATAGCGCACATGCAATTGCTGGAGGTACAGTAGTAATTCCTAAAGGAGAGTGGCTCACGGGTAAAATCCATTTTAAAAGCAATGTAAACCTGCATTTAGAAGAAGGAGCGACGTTGCTGTTTTCAGAAGATCCTCAGGATTACCTTCCGGCAGTTTTGAGCACTTGGGAAGGGATGGAATGTTATAATTATTCACCGCTTATCTACGCCTATGAATGTGAAAATATAGCGATAACCGGAAAGGGTAAATTGAAAGCCAAAATGGATACTTGGGAGGTTTGGTTCGCCAGACCCTCAGGACATATGCAAAATCTGAAACGGCTTTATGAGATGGCTTCAAAAGACATTCCGGTAGAAGAGCGACAGATGGTAAACGATTCTGCAAACTTTAGACCTCAGTTTATTCAGTTCAATCGATCTAAACATATTTTGCTTGAGGGGATCGCTATTGAAAATAGTCCGTTTTGGGTAATCCATCCGTATTTATCTTCTGATGTTATTATTAGAGAGGTAAATGTGTTTGCGCACGGTCATAATAATGATGGCGTAGACCCCGAAATGAGTCAGAATGTGTTGATCGAGAATTGTGTTTTTGATCAGGGAGATGATGCTATTGCAGTAAAAGCAGGACGTAATCAAGATGCCTGGCGTTTAAATACACCAGTTAAAAATATCGTAATCCGGGATTGCTCCGTAAAGAACGGACATCAGCTGTTGGCGATCGGGAGCGAACTTTCTGGCGGAGTAGAAAATGTGTATATGGGCAATTGTGAGGTAGCGCCTAATGCAAAGCTCAACCATTTACTATTTATAAAGACCAATGAACGCCGCGGGGGCTATGTAAAGAATATTTATATGGAAGATATCAAAGCGGGAAGAATTGATAAGGGCATCTTAGGGATTGAGACCGATGTGCTCTATCAATGGCGGGATTTGGTACCCACGTATGAGCGCAGGTTAACGCAGATAGAACAGGTGAATATGACCAACATCAAAGCGGCGAATGTCGATTTTGTTTCCCGTATTTTAGGAGAAGAAGAGGCACCGGTTCAAAACATAAGCTTGCGTAAGGTCACTGCCGACACGATTAGAACGGAATCAGAAATACATCAGCATGTAAATGGATTTACAAATACACAGTAAAAGAAAGGTCCTAAAGTAGTCCAACTTCAAAAAGCTCCTGTAACCTGCAGGAGCTTTTTTTGTGTTTTTAAGAGGTTAGCGAATTAATAAAATTGAAGATGGAATATTTTCAAACTGATAATAAAAAGGATTCAAATTATCGATTTAGCAGTAGGCTTGAAAAATTGATAATACCGCTTATAGATTCTGTTAAAATTTTAAGTTTTTAAGCTTTTTTTAAGACATTGAGAAAATAATATCGATTAGTTTAGGGCTTGTCTCTCGTTAGCTTTCCAGAAGTTTTCACCTTTTACAGCACTGTTGTTTTAGCAGAATTTTAAGGTTTGATGGTGCTTGCTGCGTTGAGGGATGTAGTTCATTAATCAAAAACATAAACCGTTTTATGAAAAGAAGAAATTTTGTGCAATTAGCAGGATTGGGAGCGGGAGCCTTAATGTTGCCTACTTCCATGATGGGCACCAATATCGCTGCCGAAGCGCTTTTAGAGCCCGGTCTTGACATTGCAACCAAGAAATCACTGGCCGATGTGGCTTTAAATACGGCACGTTCTCTCGGGGCTTCCTATGCAGATGCGCGTATAGGACGTTACCTCAATCAATATGTATTCACGCGCGAGGATAAAGTACAAAACGTGGTGAATACCGAATCTTTCGGGATCGGTGTGCGTGTGATCGCTAACGGAACCTGGGGATTTGCATCAACCAATGATGTAACCGATGCCGGAATCAAAAAAGCCACGCAGCAGGCGGTTGCTATTGCCAAAGCAAATTCAAAAATTCAAACAGAGCCGGTGACGCTTGCTCCTGTAGAAGCTCACGGCGAAGTAAGCTGGAAGACGCCTATCGTCAAAGACTTTAGAGAAGTTCCGGTTTCTGAAAAGGTAGAACTGCTGCTCGACGCAAATTCAGCGGCGATGAATGCAGGAGCCAACTTTGTGAATTCGGCCTTGTTTATGGTAAATGAGCAAAAGTATTTCGCATCGACAGACGGTTCTTATATCGATCAGGATATTCACCGCATCTGGCCCACCTTTGGCGTTACAGCCATAGACCGTGAAGCCGGGAAATTCAAGTCTCGTGATGCACTCAGTGCGCCGATGGGAATGGGATATGAATATATGGATGGACTGGAAAGCGAAAAGCTGAAGAGTCCTGCCGGATTCAACCTGTATCGCAACAGCTATGATATCATTGAAGATGCGACAACAGCAGCAAAGCAAGCCAAAGAAATGCTTACTGCGGAATCTGTAATGCCTGGTAAATATGATTTGGTTTTAGAACCCAATCACTTAGGCTTGACGATTCACGAGTCGGTAGGGCACCCGCTGGAGCTTGACCGTGTATTGGGTTACGAGGCCAATTATGCAGGAACCAGTTTTGCTACCTTAGATAAATGGAAATCAGGAGACTTTAAATACGGTAGTGATATCGTAAATATCGTTGCCGATAAAACACAAACGCATTCTCTTGGCGCCGTAGGTTATGACGATGAAGGCGTGAAGACCAAGAAATGGGATTTGATCCGTAATGGAACGCTGGTAAATTATGAAGCGATTCGCGATCAGGTAAGCATTCTAGGACAGAATGAATCCCACGGATGTTGTTATGCACAAAGCTGGAATGATGTTCAGTTTCAGCGTATGCCTAACGTTTCACTTGAGCCGGGCAAAGAGCCGTATTCAGTAGAAGAAATGATCAAAGACGTAGAAAAAGGAATCTATATCGCAGGACGCGGTAGTTATTCTATAGACCAGCAGCGCTATAACTTCCAGTTTGGCGGTACGGTATTCTACGAGATAAAAGACGGAAAGATTGTAGGCATGTTGAATGACGTGGCTTATCAATCAAACACGCAGGAATTCTGGAATTCATGTGCAAAGATCTGTGACGAGAAGGATTACCGATTATTCGGGTCGTTCTTTGACGGAAAAGGACAACCTTCACAGGTAAGTGCCGTTTCTCACGGTAGTTCAACGGCGCGTTTCAATGGTGCTAATGTCATCAACACGGGCAGATCGGTCTAACTCTTTTATCTAACAACTAATACAAAGTACAATGGCAATATATACAGAACAAGAAGCACGTGAGATCTTAGAGAAGGCGATGAGCTTTTCTAAGGCTGATGCGTGCGTAATGAATCTTGGCGGAAGCGAGAGCGGCAACATTCGCTATGCGCGTAATACCGTTTCTACCGCCGGCCACCAGTCTAATCAAAGCTTGGCTGTGGTTTCTAGTTTCGGAAAGAAATCAGGAACGGCAACCATAGACGAATTTGACGATGAGTCTCTGGAAAAAGTAGTGCGTCGCTCAGAAGAATTGGCACAGCTTTCACCGGAGAACCCCGAATATATGGAACCTCTAGGGCCACAAACCTATGACAAATCGATTACCTATGTAGAAGCTACGGCAAACGTAACTCCAGAATATCGTGCAGAGGTGGCTGCAAACAGCATTAAACCTGCCGCTGAGCAGGATGTAACGGCTGCCGGGTTTTTAGACGATGGCGCTGGCTTTAGCGCGATGCTCAATTCAAACGGACTGTTCGCTTACAACAAATCGACCAATGTTGATTTTACGGTGACGATGCGTACCAATGATGGTACCGGATCGGGTTGGGTGACGCGAGATTATAACGATATTACCAAGTTTGATGCAGAAGAAGCATCGGCGATCGCAATAGATAAAGCGGTGATGTCGCGCGAGGCGAGAGCGATCGAGCCGGGGCGATATACCGTGATCTTAGAACCTGCTGCAGCAAGTGATCTTTTAGGTAGATTCCGTGGCGCGTTCAACGCACGTACTGCTGATGAAGGCCGAAGCTTTATGTCTAAAGAAGGTGGAGGAACAAAATTGGGAGAGAAAATTGTTGACGAGCGCGTGAACATTTGGTCAGATCCATTGCATCCTGACGTACCTGCTTCTACCTGGAGCGGCGATGGTTTACCACGCAAAAAAACACAATGGATAGAAAACGGAGTCGTAAAAAATCTTGCTTACGATCGCTATTGGGCATCACAGCAAGGTGTTGAGCCGGTACCTTTTGCTGCTAATATGATTATGGAAGGTGGCGATACCTCTTTTGACGAAATGATCAAAAGCACAAAACGCGGAATCTTAGTGACGCGTTTTTGGTATATTCGCTCGGTTGACCCGCAAACCCTCTTGTTTACAGGACTAACCCGCGACGGAACTTTTTATATTGAAAACGGACAGATCAAATATCCGGTGAAGAATTTCCGATTTAACGAGAGTCCGATCATTATGCTCAACAACCTTGAGGCCTTGGGCAAACAGGTACGCGTTAATGGAAATCTCCTTCCGTATATGAAGGTCAGAGACTTTACGTTTACCAGTCTTTCAGACGCGGTTTAAACAAAAAAGCAACTAGAAACTGGTTACTTCTTAAGTAGCCAGTTTTTCTTTTCCTTTAAAAAAGATTGAAGTTTGGCTTTCGCCAAAAATGAAAATAGCAAACCCCTTAAACTCCCATTGAATACCGAATTTTTCTTCACACGATTGCAGTACGAGTCGGGCGACTGGGATGTAGACCAGCGTATGCCTTCCAATTTGCTCAACTCGCTTGTGGAATACACTACGCTTAAGATCAGTACCACCGAAAATATCATCTCGCTAAGTAGCGATGCGATTTTTGAATGTCCGTTTTGTTATATCTCGGGACATAAACTGGTGCAGTTTACACCCAAAGAACGCGAGAATTTTGAGAATTATGTGCGCAACGGTGGTTTTGTATTTGCAGACGATTGCAATCACGATATCGACGGACTCTTTGCAAAATCTTTTGAGCGACAAATGGAAGAGATTTTTGGCCCTGACGAACTCAAAAAAATCCCGAACGATCACGAACTCTATTCTTCCTTCTTTGAATTTGAAGACGGTCCGCCGGCAACCTCTCAGGAGCTCAACGGCTGGGGAGATGACTTGGTGCACGAGTACTTAAAAGCTATTGAGATCAATGGCCGCATCGGGGTGTTGTACAGCAATAAGGACTACGGTTGCGAGTGGGATTATGACTTTAGGAACAAGCGATTTTATAGAATAGACAATACACGATTTGGGGTGAACATTGTGATGTATGCCCTGACCTCATAACTTAAACGTATGGATAACAACTTGGTAAAAATCGAGCAGGAGGTAATGAGCCTTACGGCGAAAATCAAACAGCTCAAACAAGAAATAGGTAAGATCATCATCGGTCAGGAAGAAACGGTCGAGCAGTTGCTGATCACTTTTCTTGCTGGAGGTCACGCCTTGCTGGAAGGGGTTCCCGGGCTGGCAAAAACCTTGATGATACGCACATTGGCACAAGCCATAGATCTGAAATTTAAACGCATTCAGTTTACGCCAGATCTGATGCCCAGCGACATCATAGGAACCGAAATTCTCGAAGAAGATCAAACTACCGGAAAGAAATTCTTTGAGTTCAACAAAGGACCTATTTTCTCAAACATCATCCTTGCCGATGAGATCAACCGTACGCCGCCCAAAACACAGGCGGCCTTGCTCGAGGCCATGCAGGAATTTGAGGTGACTTATTCCGGGAAGACATACGCACTGGATAAACCCTTCTTTATTCTCGCAACGCAAAACCCTATCGAACAATCGGGAACTTTCCCTTTACCGGAAGCACAACAAGACCGTTTCTTGCTCTACATCCGCATCGGTTATCCAACCGAAGCAGAGGAAACCACGATTTTAAAAGCCACAACGAGTTCTAAAAAAGCAAAAGTAGAGTCGGTGCTTAGCGGCGAAGAGATCATACGCTTACAGCAACTTGTACGCGAAGTTCCCATCAGTGACGAACTGATAAGCAAAGTGAGCAAGATCATCAGAGCAACCCGCCCTGAAACGACGAGTGACGAATACGTCAAACAATGGGTGAGTTGGGGTGCAGGTCCACGTGCCGGTCAGGCAATGATCTTAACCGCAAAAGCCAGAGCGCTTTCGCAAGGCCGGCTATCGGTGACTCCGGAGGATTTGAAGTTTGTGGCTTTCCCGGTGTTGCGCCATCGCGTGATCGTTAATTTTAAGGCAGAGGCTGCAAACATTACGACAGATACCGTGACTCAAAAACTATTGGAAACCATTTTATAAATCGGGATGCAAACCAACTATCAAGAACTCCTCAAACCGGAAATCTTACACGAAGTGTCAGGGCTCAGCCTGATCGCTCGGGTGGTTGTTGATGGCTATTTGCAAGGTTTAAATCGCAGTAAAAGTTTGGGTAGCGGGATGGAATTTAGTCAGTACCGCGGCTATGAACCGGGAGATGATCTGCGCTTGCTCGACTGGAAAATGCTGGCACGCTCCGGGAGGTATTATATCAAGCAATCGGAGATCGAATCTCAGGTTTCGGTGAAGTTCATTCTCGACGCAAGTAACTCAATGGCACACCAAGAAGGCGAGCTAACCAAAATGGATTATGCACGGGTTCTAATTGCCAGTCTTTCGTACCTCGCGCATCAACAAGGGGATGAGGTGGGGCTTTTTGCGTTAAGCGAAAACCACTTGACCACCATTTACCCCAAAGCCAGCGTACAGCATTTCAACCGCTTACTCCAGGAATTACTCACGGTAGAAACCACCGGAACCTGGCCGATGAGTGCCATAAGTAATGAGCGCTTACACGAGCGTGGTCGTAAGGAACTTATCTTTTTTATTACTGATATGTATGAGCATAGCGACGAACTTTCAGCATTCATAAAAGCGTTGAAAACGTCGCGGAATGAAGTAGCGGTGTTACAAGTTATGGGGAAAGAAGAGATGAATTTTGATTATAAAGGCACAGTGACTTTTGAAGATCTGGAGACCGGGAGCAAATTGAAAGTTTCAGCAAAGGAGGCCAAGAAGCACTATCTGGAAACCTTGCACAATAAATTCAAACAAACGGAAGAACTGTTGCTCAATCAGGGCATCAGCCATCAGGTATTTACGATGGGCGAACCGCTGGGAGAAACCCTGAATCTGTTCCTCAAAAAACGCATAAATCTCGTTTAATATGTTTTTTGCCAATCCGATGTACTTATGGGCATTACTGGGACTCACCGTTCCTGTAGCCATTCATCTATGGAGCAAAGACGAGGGCAGAACCATCAAAATAGGGAGCATTGCCAACCTCAAAGAATCTGAAAACGCGCAAACGAGAACCCTGCAGCTCAATGAATGGCTGTTGCTGCTGTTGCGAATGCTGGCGATCGCTTTGTTAGTGTTTATTTTGGCCGAACCTTTCGCTAAAACGAAAAGCAAAAATCAGGATTTGGTATATCTGGTTGAACCGGAATTATTAAAGATTGACACGTTCAAAAGTTCCATAGACAGTCTGGCGGAAAGCAAAATGGTAAAGTTACTTCAAGAAGATTTTCCGGAATATAATGCAGCCGATTCGGTGAAAACCGCTGCGACCAACTATTGGCAACTGGTACAGGATTTTGAGAAATTAAAAGCCGATAGTCTGGTAGTGTATTCGCAAACGCTTCTCAGCAGATTCAAAGGAAAACGCCCGGAAATTACCGAAAATGTAAATTGGGTAACCATTGATTCCGCTCAAACCACAGCAGGGGTTGTAGCCTTGACCCAATTACAAGATTCGATAGAAGTGCTTGAGGTAAAAAGCACGAAGCAACAGCTACGCTTTAAAAAGTCTGTTCGTGAAGCTGCAGCTGTACAAAACCTGGACACGGATCTCGAGATTCAAGCGGTAGACAGGCTTCAGGTTTACGCATTCGCGGAAGACAGCCTGCAAACCGACCTCAAATTCCTAAAAACCGGTTTTGAAGCTTTATCTACGTATTTAAATCGTCCAATCGCGATCACCGATAGTGCTCCGAATGAAATACCGCAGGAAGGAATTTTGATTTGGCTCAGCCCAAGCGACACGCCTGAGTTTTCAGGGACCCTACTCGATTATCAGCCGGATGCGTTCGCTTCTGATTTGATTGTAAAAAACAGCGCCCATTTTTCAATGACCCAAAACCTTACCCGAAAAAATGTAGTCGAACAACATCTTGCAGAACACTTGCTGCCATTGTTAAACCTACATCCCGAACTGGATGAAATGGTTCAAAAATACGACCGGCGCGTGCTGGCCGATGCATTTGCAACACCCTTGCGTACAGCAAAAGAGCAGGAACTAAATCAAGCTTCAAGCATCCCGCTGACGCACTGGTTTTGGCTAGCCTTGCTCATCACCCTGATTGTTGAACGTTTGTTATCCCGAATTCGAAAACAATGAGCAATACAGGAAAACATAGCGTCCTAAAATTCAAACAGCGTTGGCAAACCCAACTATGGTTGTTGGTGCTTTTATTGGCGTTGCTTCCGGCGGTGTTGTTGTTTATTTTGACCAAAGGCATCGTGGTGAGTATTGTGCTATTTATGGTCTTAGTACTCATCGGATTTTTGCTTTACAAACCTTTGGCGCTGGGGATTTCAAAAGTGCTTGCATATATCGATGCACGCATTCAGTATTCGGAATACAGCGCAGGACTGGTATTTCAACCTGCAGAAGAATTGAGCAGTTTAGGTCAGATTCAGCGGTACCGTACCGAGCAGAAATTGACAAACGAACTCAAAGCCTTAAAACCGCCTATCGATTTTAAAAGATTCGGTTTATTGCTTTTTGGAGTTCTGGTTGCTACTTTGATTTTGAGTTTTGTTTTAAATACAAATGACAGTCTTTTTGAGGAGGAAGCAATCCAACCGGAAAATGAAATGCTCATCCGCGCAGTAGATTCCGCGGAAGCGAAAAGAATTCCGCCTAAAATCATCAAACAAGCGGTCACTGTGCGTTATCCAGGATATACCGGCATTGCTGCACGCACAAGCGAGAAAATGGATATCAAAGCGCTTGAAGGTTCGCAAATCACTTGGATCTTGACGTTTGACCAGCCCGTCGATTCTGTTTTTATGGAAAGCCAATCGGCGCAGTATGCGATGAAAACCAACGCCAAAACCTATCAAAGAACCCAGCAATTAACAACCTCCGGGTTTTACAGTTTCCGCTTTGTCGATACCTTGGGTAATGCTTACGTTTCCGATTTGCACAGCATCGAGACATTGGTTGACGCGCCGCCACAGGTAGATATCTTGAATCTCGATCAGTTCACTTCCTTTGAGCCAGGAGACGAAAAAAACATTGCTTTTGACACTCAGATCATTGACGATTACGGTATTGGTGCTGCTTATATTGTGGCGACGGTGAGCCGCGGTTCGGGAGAATCGGTGAAGTTTCGGGAGGAGCAGATACCTTTTAATTCCGCTATCGCGAAAGGAAGCAAACAGCATTCGCTTTCGCAAAAGCTAAATCTGGATCAGCTCAAAATGGAGCCGGGTGACGAACTATATTTCTACGTGCACGCGCAGGATTTGAAAATACCAAAGCCCAATGTAGCGCGTAGCGAAACCTATTTTGCGGTGATCAAAGACACGACCGAATATGAGTATGTCGAAGCCGGAGGAATGGGCGTCGATCTGCTTCCGGATTATTTTAGAAGTCAGCGCCAACTCATCATCGATACCAAAAAACTGCTTAAAGACAAACCGAATTTAAGTGCCAAGGAATTCAATTCGACCAGCAACGAACTCGCTTTTGACCAGAAAAGTTTGCGTCTAAAATATGGCGAATTTATGGGCGATGAAGCCGAAGGTGGTCTTGCTGCACAAACCGAAGATCCCGGTGTGCTGAGCGAGGAAGAAGGTGACCCGCTTGCAGAATATTCGCATCGGCACGACAGTTCCAATGAGCATAATCTGGTGGACGAGGAGCACGAGCACGAAGGCGAAGAAACAGAGGAGGAAGATCCGCTGGAAAAATACGTACACAACCATAGCGATCCTGAAGAGTCGACGTTGTTTGCAAAATCCTTAAAGCAGAAGTTGCGCGCGGCGCTCAACATAATGTGGGATGCAGAATTGCACCTGAGAATGTTTGAGCCCGAAAAATCCCTGCTGTATCAAAATGAGGCACTTGAACTCATTCAGGAAATCAAGAACAGTTCACGTATTTATGTGCATCGCATTGGTTTTGATCCGCCGCCCATCAAGGAAGATAAACGTCTGACCGGCGAGCTGAAAGAAGTTGCAAGCACCACAAAACAGGAGGATATGGAGCAAGCCGCCCGTTTTGAAGCGATTCAAAAAGCCATTTCAAGAATAGAAGAATTGATTGCGCTTCAAGTGAAATTAACTCCGGAAGATCAGCAATTGTTTAAAGAAGCAGGTAACCAACTCGCAAGCTTAGCCATTGAGCAACCCGGGAATTATCTGGAATCCCTACAGCAACTCAATTGGATCTCGCAAAACCTGGATACCGATATCAAAACCTTCAAGGAATTACAAAATGGATTGCTCAAAGCCTTACCCGCCGAAGAAGTAAAACCCATAACCCAAAATGCCAAATTTTCTAAACTGGATGCCGTGCTGGTAAAAAATCTGGATGCCGATGAGTGAGTTTACCTTTGTACATAGCGCCTATTGGATTCCAGGATTGATTGCTGCGGTAATACTATTGGCTGTTTTTGTAGTGAAAGAATGGCCGCGGAAAAGCGGGAATTTATTGTTGCGTCTGGTAGCAGGATTTGTAGCCGTTTTGGCATTGCTGGCCATTGCTTTAAAACCGGCACGCTTGACCTCAGTGGATGGAAAGCAAGGGGTTTTGCTGACTACAGGATATCAGGAAGTACAACTGGATAGTTTGCGGGAAACAAATCCGGAGTTAAAAGAGTTGGTGTATCAAGACTATATTGATCGCGACGAATTGGATTCGATTTCACAACTTTTTATTCTGGGAAGTGGGGTCAAACCTTATGATTTGTGGCAGTTAGAAGGAAGAACTGTAAAGCTTCTAGAAACGGAATCACTTGATGGAATCGATAAACTCAGCTATTCAAAAAAACTTGCAGAAGTAGAAGAACTAAACATTACGGCCCATTACTCAAAACCAAAACGCGGAAATCAAATCGTATTGCAAGCCCCGGGAAATTTAGGGTTAGATTCGATTAAATTTACGTCTAAAGCAGATACGGTTTTTTCGCTTCAAGCGACAGTAAAAGCCCCGGGAGATTTTGTGTATACTGTAGCGGAGAAGGATTCGCTGGGAACTCTGGTGAACAATCAACCTTTACCAGTACACATAAGCCCGGAAAAGCAATTGAACGTTGTGATGCTTTCGGCATTTCCGTCTTTTGAGTTCAAGTACTTAAAGAATTATCTGGCAGAGTTGAACCATCAGGTTTTGGTGCGCAGTCAGTTGACGCAAGGCCGGTTCAAGTATGAATATTTCAATCAAGAGCGGAAGTCTTTTAATGCGTTGGCTACTTCCGGTTTGAAGGATTTAGATTTACTAATTCTCGATGCGGGAGCCTGGCAATCCCTTTCCCGAAACGAACAAAACAGTATCAAAGAAGCAGTAACGCAGGAAGGACTGGGCGTGTTTGTGATGCCTAGTGAAGACCTGTTTAATGGCAGTCAGCCCTTGATCGATTTTAAGTTCACCCGAACCGCACAGACGGAAGTTGAGCTACAAGACGGCACAGCAGTTTCAACCTTTGGCTACTATTTAAATACTGTAACCAATTTTAATGCGACGCTAAAGTCGGGAAATCAAATTTTGGCCGGACAACGATTCTTAGGATTTGGAAGCGTAAGCACCACCGTATTGTCGAATACCTATGCCTTGCAATTAAAAGGAAATCAGGAGCGGTATAACAGGTTATGGAGTGCACTATTAACCTCGGTACTCAAACCGGAAAGCGATGTGGTCTTCTGGGAAGAACGGGGAGGAATAGGTACACCTAACGAACCCTACACCATAAAATTTCGCACTGCGGTTTCTGAATTCACCCTAACTGATACCGACGGGAATTCCATTCCTGCTGCACAACATCCCAACATCCCAGAGTTGTGGTCTGCTACTTTTTATCCGGAAGAAACAGGTTGGTTTACCCTAAGCTTTACCACAGGAGAAACGGTTTCAGAACACGCGTATTATGTGTTTGCAGAAGAAGATTGGCAAACCATAAAAACCAGCGCACGGGCAAAAGCCAATAGGGATTTTTTCAACAACGCAGATACCGACCTAAAGGAGCTTTTAGTAAAACGCCCAATCAATCCGTTATACTTCTTTGTGATGTTTGTTTTAGCGATGGGCTATTTATGGCTGGAGCCCAAGCTGGGAAGCTAAACCCTACTATTATTTCTTAAAATTTCACCTACTGTGGACCAAATTTTAGAAAGCCTTAGCATATGATGCTAAAGTACTTTTAATCTTTTGCAGATAACCTGCAATGCATTGTACATTAGAAGTATAAAGAAAAACAAATGAAGACTTTAGTAAGCATAATAGGAATAATAACCATGGGATTTAGCGTAGCGATGAACGCTCCAGAAGACTCAAGCCCAAATATAAAAGATACACAAGAACTTATTTTTGACGGATATGAAGGAGAATATTATTTCTTTTCAGATGCATCACATCAAGCCGTGGTTCTTGAAAGTGATTCTGAGCTAACGAAGAATCTAAAAAATAATGATGCGGTAGGGGAGCAATTTGAGGTGGCTTACGAACCCAAAACGCAAACAGAGACATCTTCAAGTCAAGGAACCATAGCGGCTATTAAAAAAATTAAATAAACTATTTTGATTCCCCCCCCAACTAGAAAGTCCGGAATACTATTCCGGACTTTTTTATGGATGACTTCCAACGAGAGCGTGTCCCGTAGCAGTTTACAATGTACTATTTAGGAGGAAATGCTTATTTGATTTCGGTGATGAAATCTTCTTTAGGGGTTCGCACTTTTTTCATATTCACTAACCAATCATTATCAGCATCGCGATAGCCCAATGTAAGCAACAAGGTACTTTTATACCCAGAACCTTCTAAGGCTAATAATTTATCTACTTCTTCAGGAACAAAACCTTCCATAGGCGTTGCATCAACTTTTTGTTCTGCAGCAGCAGCAATGGCCATAGCAAAAGAGATATAACTTTGTTTAGCAGCGTGATCGGCTTGCCAGGCTTTGCCTAATGGTTCGTACAAACTCATAATGTTTTGCTTGTAATCATCCATAGTTTCGTGCGGTAAGCCGCGCTGATCCATCGTATAATTAAATACAGCGCTCACACGCTCATTGGTATACCCATCCCACGCAGCAAAAACCAATAAATGCGAGCAATCGGTAACCTGGCTTTGATTCCAGGCCACATTCTTAATTTTTTCAAGTAATTCCTTATTGGAGATCACAAATACTTTATACGGCTGTAATCCCGAAGAAGAAGGTGCCAGGCGGGCAGCTTCTAAAATATAATCCAGTTTTTCCTGAGGTACTTCAGCACCATTCATACTTTTGGCTGCGTAGCGCCATTTTAGATCATCTAATAAACTCATATGCTAATATAATTTTTAAGCAAAATTAGCCAAGCATGGTTACATAAAGTAACTTTGTAACAAAATAGCTAGTAACATTAGAGTAACCGGGTTATGTGTGAAGCAGATTTAAATTGTAAGGAGAAAATAAGAGCCATTCACGATACTATGGATGTGCTGAGCGGCAAATGGAAAGTTTCGATCATCGCCTGTCTGTGTTTTCAGGGGATGCGATTCTCTGAATTGCTTCGGGAGGTCGAAGGTATTTCAGGCCGTATGCTCAGCAGAGAGCTCAAAGATCTCGAGATGAATAAGTTGATCGAGCGAACGGTGGTAGATACCAAGCCGGTAAGCGTGTTTTATAAGATCACGCCTTATGGTGCTTCGTTAAAAGAATTAACCGATGTTATTGCCGAATGGGGCATCAAGCATCGCGCCGTGATCACCGAAGATTTTAACAAAGTCAGCGTATGAACGAGATCGAAAGCAAACTGAAACAAAAAGACGTGCGGCCTACAGCCATGCGTATGTTGATCTATAAGTTTATGGCCGAAAAGGAGGCGGCTCAAGCTTTGACCGATGTCGAACTGGCGTTTACTAAAGCAGATCGTACCACGGTGTATCGCACCCTAAAGACCTTTGAAGAAAAAGGGATCGTACATCAGATAGACGACGGTACCGGCGTGCTTAAATATGCGCTTTGCGAACCCGGATGCCGTTGCGATATCGATCGGGATTTGCATCTGCATTTCCACTGCAATTCCTGTGACAAAACCATATGCCTTACCGAGCATAAAATACCTCACATCAATTTACCACAAGGCTTTATTGCCGAAGATGCCAATCTGGTGGTTAAAGGCATTTGTGATGCCTGTAGCAGTTATTAAATGCACTTCTGTTGCACGTTGCTTTTATAGAACTTGCAACTATGAAAGAGCATAAACATCCTCATACGCATATAGCTGATGACGCGTGCTGCGCCAAACACAGCAAAGCACCCGCTACAGAACATCAGCATCACCATACGTTGGATTTTAAAACCTACGCGCCCGGATTGTTCAGTTTTTTGATGCTGGCTTCAGGAATGCTGCTAGACCATTTTGAAGCTTCCTTTTTCAAAGAAAGCTTCCGCTTGATTTGGTATATCGTGGCCTATATTCCGGTAGGGATCCCGGTGCTTAAAGACAGTTGGGAAAGCATTAAGAAGGGAGCGGTATTTACAGAATTTCTTTTGATGAGCATCGCAACGCTGGGCGCTTTTATTTTGGGCGAATATCCCGAAGGGGTTACGGTAATGTTGTTTTATGCCGTGGGCGAACTCTTTCAGCATGCTGCGGTGGATAAGGCCAAAAGCAACATCAAGGCACTGTTAGATGTACGGCCCAACGAAGCCCTGGTGTATCGCAATGCAAAGTTCACTCCGGTTGCTCCAGATGCTGTTGAAGTAGGGGAGCGGGTTCAGGTGCGGAAAGGTGAAAAAATACCTTTAGATGGAATCTTATTAAGTGCAAAAGCTTCATTGAATACGGCTGCCTTAACCGGAGAAAGTAAACCCGATACCATTACCCAAGGCGAAGCGGTTTACGCCGGAAGCATCAATAGGGATGAAGTGATCGAGCTGCAAACCACTGCGGTTTTTAAAGAAAGTGCGATCGCACGTATTCTGGAGTTAGTTCAAAATGCCACTTCGCGAAAGTCTAAAACCGAATTATTCATCCGAAAATTCGCTAAAGTTTACACACCTCTGGTGGCTTTTTTGGCCTTAGCCTTGACCTTTTTACCCTACTTCTTTGTTGCCGATTATGTCTTTAAAGAATGGTTATACCGCGCCCTGATCTTCCTCGTGATCTCGTGTCCCTGTGCTTTGGTGATCTCTATTCCTTTGGGATATTTTGGTGGTTTGGGTGCTGCTTCCCGCAACGGGATTCTATTCAAAGGTGCTTCTTTTCTGGATGCTATGACCAAAATAAAGATCCTGGTCACCGATAAAACAGGAACCCTTACCCAAGGGGTGTTCCGTATAAAAACCATCGAAGTGCATAACGGATGGGACGAAACCCGGTTTATGGCTTATGTTAAAGCTATTGAAGCCCAATCGACCCACCCCATCGCCAAAGCGATTCAGGAGTACGATGTCGAGTTAGAAGATCTGGAGGTGAAGAACGTTGAGGAGCACAGCGGACAGGGACTGAAAGCAACCATTAATGGAAAAACGGTGCTTGCCGGAAATGCCGAGTTGCTGAACAACCATAATATCGAGGTTCCGCAAAGCCTCGATGCTATTGCGGAAACCTTGGTGCTCGTCGCCATTGAGGACCAATTTGCCGGTTATATCGTGGTTGCCGATGCGCTGAAGGCAGATGCTAAAACAGCGATTCAAAAACTGAAAGAAGCAGGAGTGCAACAAACCGTGATGCTCTCGGGCGATAAGGACAGCATAACCCAACAAATAGCGCAAAGCCTGGGGATCACGTGGGCAAAAGGCGGACTTTTACCGGAAGAGAAACTGCGTGAGGTGGAGGAATTACAGGCGCAAGGGAGTACCAAAGTAGCCTTTGTAGGCGACGGTATCAATGATGCGCCGGTCCTGGCAACGGCAGATGTCGGCATCGCTATGGGCGGTTTAGGAAGCGACGTGGCCATCGAAACTGCAGATGTGATCATTCAAAACGACGAACCTTCAAAAGTGGCGCAAGCCATGCAGATCGGAAGGTCTACCCGTAAGATCGTTTGGCAGAATATAGCTCTGGCATTTGGTGTAAAAGCAGCGGTTTTAATTCTGGGAGCCGGCGGACTTGCCACTATGTGGGAAGCGGTGTTTGCCGATGTGGGCGTAGCATTTCTCGCGATTCTTAATGCGATCCGCCTACAAAATATGAAATGGAACTAGCTTAAGGCTGAAGGTCGATCTTGTAATCGGTGATCTTCAGTTTTAAGATGCCGGTTTTGGTATCCATATTCCGCATGGTTTTGCGGTCTATTTTTGTGTCACTTCCCATAAAATTCAGTGGGATTTTAAGCTTTTCGATAGCAAAGGCAACTTCTACATAACTGGGCAACACCGTCGATGCTCGATCGTATTCCATTTTGAGTTTATAGGTACCGTTCTTTTTGGTAGTGATCTCGGAGGCAGTGATGCGTTGCTGTTCTGTATCCAGAAACAAGGTTGCCAGCGCCATATCTGAGTCTTCACCGGTAGGAATCACATTGAGCACTTTTACTGGGGTTCCGTCAAGTGTTTGCATCCCGCGATCTACGGTGATAAACGGATGTTCAAACAATTCAGAAAGTGTAAAATCAAGACCGCGTTTGGGTAAGATCACAAAGTCATCACTAGAGAATTTGAGGTCTTTCCCACGCTGATATTCCATCGTAGCGCGTTTAGTGGGCATATTGATAAACGGCGCGTCGAGATCTAGTTGAAGCTTTGCCGAAAAGGTATTCACAGCGTCCATCTTTGCTTTTATAGCGAGTAAATCGGCATCAATTTCCTGAGCATTGCAGTTCAAACCGAACAGTAAAAAAGCGATTAAATATAAGGGTTTTATCATCCTACATCTTGTTTAGTAAACAGGTACATTCCGCCAAGGGCGACTAAAAAAGTATACACAGTCAACGCGATATTATCGATTAGAATCTCCTGTAATTGCAATTCGTAATCAAAAAAGCGCTGCCAAGAATTGGTAAGTTTAGCAAAGAAAAAACGTTCCATACTACCTAAACCGAAATCGGCTTTTAAAAGCAGCGAACTCAAAATAAGAAAGAAGGCTGAGGCGATCCAGGTTTTTGCAGGTTCTTTCAACAGTATCCCAAGCGTAACACTAACCGTCGTAAAAAAAAGCATACTCAAAGTTCCCGAAGCGAAGGCCATCAGGATGCGTTTAAATGCTTCTTCCGCAGGAAAAAAATTGAGCGTTCCCAAATACACCACCAGATCACCGCTACCAAAAATACCATAGGCGAGGACAAAGGTACTCGCCATTAGCAAAAGCAACATCAACAATGTGAAAATCGCTGAGGTAAGATATTTGGCCAGCATTAATTTACGCTTGCTTACGGCCTGAAGCATCAGCGTTTTTAATGTGCCGTTTTTATATTCTTCGGTGATGAGGGCCGAGCTGACGATCATTAAGATGAGTGGTAGATTAAACCACAGCGAGTTAAGAATGATGTAGAGCAGCAAGTTTCCGTTTAAAAGTGTTCCTTCAAAATAGAAGGATTGCCGCAGATTGTCGAGTAATAATTCTAAGATCGTTGCCCCTTGAAAGTAGGCGGCGATAAGAATGATAAACTCGATAAGCAAGACCGCAGCGACCGCATACCAGGTTTTACTTTCTCTAAAAAGCTTAAATAATTCAGCTTTTAATAAGGGAATCATCATGCGTTAAGCGGAATTATAAGTTGTTCTAAGGAAATGTTGGGAACACATGAATGTACCTCATATCCTTCTTCTAAAGTGCTTCGGAGTACGGCTGAAATTGGAACGTGTTCACAATTGATGGTCATCGTGTTTGTCTCGGCGTGCAGCACATAGGGTTGAAGACTTTGAGCTTTTTCAATAGCAGTTCCTGTGAGTGTATATACCGATATAAGCGCGTTGAGCAGGGTTTGCGTAGGACCTTCATTAACGATTTTACCTTGATCGATCACATACAGATAATCGCAGGACTTTTGAAGCTCGGCCATGAGATGCGACGAAACCAAGATTGCGATATTTTGTTGCGCAAGTGTTTTGATCAATTGTATAAGCGAAGCCACTCCCGAAGGATCCAGACCTGAAAAAGGTTCGTCAAGAATCAGAATATCCGGTGCATTCAGCAACGCGATCGCAATAGCCAGACGCTGCTTCATCCCCATCGAAAAGTTGCGCACAGGATCTTTACGATCTAGTGGAAGTCCCACTTGAGTTAAATAATTTTCCAGCGAAGTGCGATCTGCCGGAGCAGCTTGAATTTGAGCAAAAAGTTTGAGGTTTTCGTAAGCGTTGAGGTAGGTGTAGAGTCCGGGTTCTTCGATCACCGCCCCAATGGGTTTAGCTTGTTTTGAAGCAATATGCACCTCACCAGAATCTGGCGTAACTAACCCACAGAGTATTTTAAACAGGGTGGTTTTTCCTGCACCGTTGCGACCTAAGAGTCCGCTGATTTTTCCGGGTTCAAGAGCGATCGAAACCGCATCGAGCACCTTTCCTGATTTATAGGATTTGCTCAGCTTGATCGCATTTAGCATTCCGTTGTGATTTTTTGTGCGTTTCTAAATTCAAATTTTGGTTCGTAATATTTCTCTAAAAAGGTACGGGACCAAAAGTATTTTTTAAAAGGAAACAACGGATCCTGAATCATAAACTGCGGGATAAAGTGATACCATTTTATACCCGCTTGCGCATAATGCTGTTTGATCTCCGTTTCCATTCCTAATTCTTTAGCAGCAGCGTATAACGCCATGCGCTGGCATTTACTGCCTTTGTAATGTTCTGCGATTTTAGGCGTAAACCCGTGCTGAAACAAGTGATCTTTGATGCGTTTGTAGTTTTGAAAACGCGACCAGACATCCATCGTCACCAGAAAAATATGAATGAAAGAAAACATCAGGCACCACAACCAGAACGCGATGATAAGTATTGTTTTTTCGGTGTAGGCTTCTACAAATTTAGTGTAGTAAAAAACCGTTTCCAGAATAAACAAAAACAACGCGCCATATAAGAGTTTGCTTACATTCCAATAGGAAACAAAGGTGCTGGGTTGTTTAGGTAAATCACTAAAGTGCATGAATAAACGGGCTGAGTGCTACAAGTATACGCATTTACAGGTTTTGATAACAAGAAAGGCTTAGGATTAACGGTATTTTTTAGGGATTAGTAGTGCACAGCGCAATTTTAGAGTATTCTTAAAAATATGGTCAGCGTGCGTACAATTTGATATAAATACTATAAAAGTAGTTTCAAAACTATTTTTGTAGTTTTAAATGAGTATCTTGTAGCCTCATCAATCAAAATATCTATGCGAACCTTTATTGTAAACTTCATTATGTTCATGTTCTGTTTTAATCTTTTTCCGCAAGCAGATACCAATTATAAGATCACGTATCAGCTTACTTACAAGCCGGATAGTACCGATCTGGCTCAATTGAAAACTGAAAATTTTCAGCTCTTTACAAATGCTAAAACCTCATATTTTCTTAGTAATGCTGTGGTCTCAAAAGATTCTACTCGAAGAAATTTTGGGATAGGAGATATAGGCAGTGATGCCTATAAACGTGCTGCAGCATCCTGGGAAACCAACTTTTCTTATAGGATTTATAAAAAGCCGCTAGAAGAGCTGGTTTATCACTGTGAAAAAATCGCAACTGATAATTTTTATTATGCTGAAGACGTACATTTTGATTGGCAGATAGGGCAGGAGACTAAAACTATTGAAGGCTTTAGCACGCAAAAGGCCACAACAAGCTTTGCAGGACGAGACTACACAGCTTGGTTTGCCGCAGCAATCCCGATCTCAGACGGACCGTATAAGTTTTACGGACTACCGGGATTGATCCTCGAAATTGAAAGTACAGACGGCGATTATAGGTTTACGATGATCGGAATTGAAAAGACATCCTTTTATCCGGTTGTAAACACACCTCCAAAATCGCTGCAAAAAGCCACTAAAAAGGAACTCTTAAGGCTGCAACAGGAGTATTATGATGACCCAATAGGCTTTTTAAATAATTGGGTAGGGAGCAACGGTGCTTCGGTACATATAGGTCTTGAAGGTAAAGCTAAACAAGACCACTATGCCAAATATGGGAAACAGTTAGCGCCCAAGATGAATAATTTTATAGAGATCTACTAGCTATGAAGTATAGCTACCTTTTAATATCCCTTTTGCTAAGTTTCAATGGGATCAGAGCTCAGCAACAAGCTGAGGTTGAATATGACTATAAAGCGGTCTATAGGCTTACGTTTCAGCAGGATTCAACCGATATTTCTTCGATAGCGGAGGAAACCGTTTTGTTATACCTCAACCCAAACCAATCCCGGTATTTGAGCTTGGGACAACAGACCAAAGATTCCCTTTTTGCCACGCTCGATCGAAATACTAAAAGTATGGCGCAGTTTAGTCGAATACGAGCGATGATCCCAAAAACGGCATTCAATTACATCATCTTTAAGTCTACCAAAAAACAGCAACTGCTGTATGCTGAAAAAATTGTAAAAGATAAATTTAAATATGTCGAAAATCTACCCTTACAATCTTGGGAGATTCAAACAGAGACTAAAGCGTATTTAGGGTATACGGTGCAACGTGCAACAACTACTTTTGCAGGTAGGAAATATACCGCTTGGTTTACTGCAGCGCTTCCCTTTAGTGACGGACCGTATAAGTTTGGCGGGCTACCCGGCCTCATCCTTGAAATTTATGACGCGCAAAAAAACTATCATTTCAGCCTTAAAGGTTTTGAAAAGCTTAAAGAACCGGTGCAGCCTAATATACGTTTGAACACCTATAAGCGTGTTACAAAAGCCGACTTTCTACAGATTAAGGAGCATTATGAACAAGACCCTTTGGACGCAATGGAGTCGGCTGGAATCAAACTCGATTTTTCTAATAGCAGCTTAAGCCGCGCACAGGCAAAACAGGATTTAAGAGCTTCTCATCAAAAAAAGAACAATGCTATTGAGCTTTTAAATAACTAATTCGTTAGTTTTAACTAAATATGTAGTAGATATGATTGATTTTAAACTTCTAGTTACCATATTAATAACTATGTTTTCTCTGAATACCTTCAGTCAAAACAAACTCAAAGGAAAACTGGAATATAAAGTCACGTATAACTTGAGCTTTCAGCTGGATTCTACAGATGCCAACTCCCGCAAGGCAGAATTGATGATTTTGTATCTGGGGGAGGATTTTTCCAAATACTTAAGTCGGGCAAAAACCATCGCCAACCCAATCGTGGTAGAAGGGAACTCTGCTCATACCTCTCGTAATGCACTGACCAATTTTCATTATGAGATCATCAAAGAACGAGATAAGGACAGTTTATTGTATCTGCTCAAGATTGATAAATCAGATGATCGTTTAGTTTATGCAGAATCTAAGCATCAATTTGATTGGCAAATAGAACAAGAGACCAAGACCATTGAAGGCTTCACTGTACAAAAAGCGATAACAAGCTTTACGGGTAGGGCGTATACTGCTTGGTTTACTACAGAAATCCCGATCTCAGACGGGCCGTATAAATTTAACGGTTTGCCGGGTTTGATCCTTGAGATCACCGATACGCAAGGCTATTGGGATTTTAAATTTGTGGGGCTTGAAAAACTCTCGCCAAAGATCACCTACCGACTCAACCTCAAACAATACGAGAAAACCACAAGACCGGCGCTAGAGAAGCTGTGGCATCGGTATAGACAAGATCCATTTACATTTGGAGGAGGCATACCTGATAATATTACCATAAGTCCGGAGGTTCATAAAAAGTATGTTGAAAGTTTTGCTAAAATGTTAGAGAAAGAAAATAATCCATTAGAACTAAAGCAATAAAGGATTTCCTATGTCAAATTTTAAATTCTTCTCGATTCTAACTTTTATACTGTTTGCTTTGAATAGTAGCTTCAGTCAAAACAAACTCAAAGGAAAACTGGAATATAAAGTTACCTATAAGCTGAGCTTTCAGCTGGATTCTACCGATGCCAATTCCCGCAAGGCGGAACTGATGATTCTTTACTTAGGTGAAGACTTTTCAAAATACCTAAGTCGGGCAAAAACCCTCGCCAACCCGATCGTGGTACAAGGGAATTCTGCACATACCTCGCGCAATGCGTTGCCCCATTTTCATTATGAGATCATTAAAGAACGAGAAAAGGACAGTTTGTTGTATCTGCTTAAAATCCCTAAAATGGAAGATCGCTTTGTCTATGCAGAATCCAAGCATCAATTTGATTGGCAAATAGCGCAAGAGACCAAGACAATTGAAGGCTTCTCCGCACAAAAGGCGACAACCACGTTTGCCGGTCGGGAGTATACTGCTTGGTTTACTACAGAAATCCCCATCTCAGACGGGCCATATAAGTTTAACGGATTACCCGGATTGATCCTTGAGATCACCGATACACAAGGCTATTGGGATTTTAAGTTTGTAGGGCTGGAAAAACTTTCGCCTAAGATCACCTACCGACTCAACCTCAAACAATATGAGAAAACCACCAGGCCGGCACTTGAAAAGCTTTGGCATCGCTACCGAAGCGATCCTATGGGCTATGCTAATAATCCTAATGTTGTTGGAACTCCTGAAGTAGATCAATTTTATCGAGACGCGTTTGCCGAGATGTTACGTAAAGAAAATAATCCTTTAGAACTAAAATAGGTTGAAGCATAGGTTTGGATTGATAGTGCTTATTTGGTGTTGGGTTTCGGTCCTTAATGCGCAAATGATCCTTACGGGCACCGTTAAAGACGAAGCGAATAAAAACCTAAGCGGGGCGACCCTTACCATCAGCAAAGATTCGGTTTCCTCGATTCTGGCCTATGCGATCTCTAAAAGCGATGGAAGCTTTAAAATACGTATCGATAATGCTCCGGAAAAACTCTTTATCAAAGCTTCGTATATAGGCCTTACCACCTTCAAAAAAATACTGGAGCGCAAATCTCAGGAGCTCGAGATCCAACTGCGTCCTTCTTCAGAAGAACTGAAAGAAGTGGTGGTCAAATCAGAAATCATTCAGCGGCGTGGCGATACGCTTAGTTTTTCAGTAGAAGCCTTTAAGGATAAAAACGATCGGGTCATTGCAGATGTTTTACGGAAGATGCCGGGGATTACGATCAAGCCGGGCGGACAAATCTATTATCAGGGTAAACCCATTCAAAAATATTATATCGAAGGGCTAGACCTATTGGAAGGGCGTTACAGCCTCGCCAATGAAAATCTTGCGGCAGACGATGTTTCTAAAGTAGAAATTTTGGAGAACCACCAACCTATAAGAGTATTAGACAGTCTGGAATTTTCTGAACGCGCCTCGCTCAATATCAAACTAAAAAACGACGTCACCCTAAGCGGAACCGCAAAGCTTGGTTTGGGCGCAACTCCGCTATTGTGGGAAGCCAATGTAACCCCGATGCTCTTTAATAAAAAACGCCAGTTTATTGCGAGTTATCAAAGCAACAACACCGGGAAAAATGTAGCCAATCAGGTACGGGATTTCAGCTTCAATCCAGGAGGTTCTACCTACGACATTGCCAAAACAGATTGGGTTTCCTTGCTCAATCCTGCAACGCCACCATTTTCTCAAGACCGCTGGCTCGACAATAATGTGCATTTGGCTTCGGCTAACGGAATTCAGCGATTGAAAAGTGATCTGGACCTCAAACTGAATCTTTCCTATCTCAACGATTACCAGCAACAACAAGGGAGCACACAGACTACCTTGTATACGCCGCAGGATACGGTTTCGATTTCCGAAGTACTAGACAACCGCCTGTTTATAAAGAATGTTCAAGGCAAGGCTACGCTGGAACAAAACACCAAAAAGAATTACCTCAAAAACCAATTGGAGTTTAATACCTATCGAAATACTGAGCGGGGAATGTTGCAACGCACGGATGCAGCGATTGCACAACACTTAAGCACTCCATTTTACGGATTTAAGAATAATTTTGACCTCTACAAAACCTTTGGAAAGCAATTGGTACGCTTCAGTTCGAATACCGGTTTTTCAGAATCTGATCAATTTTTACGGGTGCGGCCTGGGCAGTTTGAAGACTTTTTAAATGCAGGGAATCCGTATGCGGAAAGTCTGCAGAACATCACATCCAAAAAATTATATACCGACAATTCAGCAGGAATGACCAAAATGCTGGGCAAATTTACCACCACTTTAAAACTGGGCGTAGCGCTTCAGAAGGAGTCGTTAACAAGTGATTTGGTTCTGGATGATAGTGATACCCCATTAGGAAATGCTTTTCAAAATGATACCGATTTTAAAACTTCAGAAGTTTACCTCAAGCAAAGTTGGCGCTTTAAGAATACTTCAGAAACCTGGAACATCAGACTAGGCGTGCCGGTGGCTTTTAAAGCATTTGACTTAGAAGGAAGCAACGCGCAAGCGCTTGATGCCTTTGTGTTTGAACCTTCGGTATATATTCAGCACAAACTGGCGGCCAAATGGGAGCTTTCGATCTCAGGAAATCTGGATTATAACTTTGGCGGACTCGAGCGCTTGTACCCTGGATTTATTCTCACCAATTACCGAAACTTGCAACGCTATAACGCGCCTATTTTGGAGCAAGTGACACAGAATTATTCGACGTCTTTAAATTATAGAAACCCGATCAAACGACTCTTTGCCAAGGCTTCCTACAGCTATGGAAAAACTAAAAATAATTTGCTCTTTGGCAGTCAAATAGATCCTAACGGTACCAGCATTCTCGAAGCGGTGGTGCGGGATAATTATGCCAATAGCCACCGATTTAATGTTGAAGCTAGTAAATATTTGAGCCGACTTAATACTTCCCTCAAGCTGAATGCTTCGTATAGCATTTCAGAACGGGAGCAGTTGCTCAATGCAACTTTAGTCAAAAATGAGAATACCAATTTTAACCTGAATGGAAGTTTAGAATCTGAATTGAGTGCCTGGTTAAGTTTGACGTATTCCGGAAGCCTAATGTTTTACAATTCGAAGCTGAACAACTCAGAATTGCAGCAACTCAACACGCAGCAGCATAATGCTGAAGTGTTCTTTTATCCTTGGGAAAATCAATACTTCAGTTTGGGTGGCGAATACTTTAAAAACTCGCTTACCGAAGCCAATCGTAATTACTTTTTAAACCTGAGTTATCAATACACCTTTACCAAAAGGAAGATCGACTTGAAGCTCAGCTGGAATAATATGCTGAATACTGAAAATTTCATCAATGCGTCGAGCAGCGAATTTTACATCATCCAAACCCGTTATGTATTGCGGCCTTCTCAGGTTTTGGCAAGTGTTTCATTTAACTTTTAATCCACTTTGATCACTTGCGTTTGTGGGGAGATCCCATTTTCATTAAAGGCTTCGATCGAAAAGTAATAGGTCTGATCCCTGTCTAAACAACGCATAAAGAGTTCGTGCTCGTCATAAACCAACCACGACTGATATAGTTTATCAGGTGCAATACCCCAACGGATGTTATAGCCTTGTGCATTTTTGACAGTGTCCCAAGTAAGTTGCGCATCCCTGCGGTCGGTTTGTCGGTCTACTTCAAAGCCGTTTACCTTAGCCGGCTTTTTACCATAGCCTGTACCAAAAACGCGAATTTCAGAAAGCGCGAGATTGTTTCCGGGAACTTCAATATTCCTATAGCGCACATACTTAGCTTTTACCGGTTGATTGAGTACCAAATAGGCATTGGGCGTGTCTTTATAACTTTTAGAACGATCGATAACCGTTTGCCAGTTTGCACCATCTTCTGATGTTTCAATGATGAATCTATGTTTTAAGCCTTCCACACGCGTATAGATCCCGCTTTCGTGATCGTGAAAATTCAGCTGTAGTGCATATACGTTTCCGGGTTGAATCATTTTAATCGTTACCCATTGTTTAGCATCATTGGCTTCAGCAACCCAAAACGACTTCGGGTTTTCATCGGTCAATACTTCAGAAAGAATACTTCCGTCAGCATTGGTTTTTTGAGGCAATTCGGTGACTTCAAAAGCTCCATCAGTGATCGTGCTTTTGGTGATTTGCAATTGCGAGGACGAAACGGTCACCTTCCCTTTATACGATAATAACATCCAGCCGTTGTGTTCACCGGCTTTGGTAGGATGGCTCGGTGCAAAACGCGGATAATCCCCATAGCTGGTGTTGGAATACATGAGTCCGTCTTCATCAAAATACGTTGGAAACATACACAGGCGGCGCTCCCAATGCGAGTTAGAAGCCAACGCCATCGTCGCAAAATGCCAGTACTGCCCGTTGGTTTGCTTTACTGTGATCCCGTGGCCCGCTCCGTTGGTAAAGCCTCCGGGTTTAAAACTCATCGGGTTGTTGGGCATATATTCAAACGGACCTAGCGGCGTTTCGCCCACATAGACCCCGTCTCCATAGACATTGAATTGCGTTCCCGGTGCTGCGTATTGCAAATAATACTTACCCTCGTGTTTGGTCATGGAAGCGCCTTCCATATAGCCTTCTTTAAGTGTAGGGTGAAAGTTGTTTTCGCCAAAACGCTCCCAGCCGTGGGCTTCCTCATCCAGATTGATGAGGTCCTTTTTAACGCCGGTTTCCAGCATACGATCGTCTTTATCCAGCATTTTTACGCGAATAGGATGCACATTAGAAGAACCCCAGTACAAATAGGTCTTCCCGTCATCGTCGATAAACAATTCAGAATCCTGAATATTATTGCTTATAGAAGCTACCGGATTCCATAGGCCTTCCTTGGGATTATCGGTGTATAGAATGCTTCCATAGCCAGCAGGATCTCCGGCAAAATAAACCAGCGAATCCTTATAATTAAATGCGGTAGGGGCGTTGCTTCCCTCAAAAAACCACTGCTTGGGTTTAATGAATTCCCAATTAACCAGATCGGTAGAATGCCAATAGCCAAATGAGCGGGTGACAAACAGATAGTATTCCCCGCGGAATTGGATCACCGCAGGATCTGCACCCGAGCGGTACGAAATATTCTTACTCGAATTGTAAACCATATAGGTATAATCAAGATCTAAGGGATTGATATAGCTTTCAGGAATCACGGCTTGCGCCCAACTCGACGAAGTAAGGAGCGAGAGGAGTAGGATAGGAAGTAGCTGTAGTTTTTTCATAGGAGTGTTGATCTTGGTAAAAAGAACAGGGCTTAGGGAGCATAAGACCCATAGCGAAACAAGCCCGGGCTGCAACCCAAGTTTTAAGGTAAAGATAGCGTATATTCTTTGGAAGACGGGCGGAGAAGGGGAGTATGCAGGCTCCATACACCTATCAAACCCAAAGCAACACACCAAAAGTTGAGCTAACCTGCTTGCTGTTAAAGACCTAGGCTGTATTTTAGCTGAGCATAAAACAATAGCCTAGTTAAAAAGCATGGCCCTTTCAGCAAAAACCAACTATCATCTGAAACGGATTCTACCCATTGGGCTCATTTGGCTCTTTATTGGATGGGCTTTTTTATGGAGTGAATATGCCGTGCTGGGAGACGGAGCAAATACGCCCGAATCTGCCATACGCATCACCCCGCGCATTATCGTTTTTGCGAGCATCAGTGTGTTTGCCGTTGGCTGCCTGGTAGGATTTATCGAAGTGCGTTTGATCAATAAACTTTTCGCTAAAAAAAGCTTTCCGCAAAAGTTAGTCGGTAAGTTTCTGCTTTACGCCATCCTGATGTTTTGCATTATGTTGGTCTTCTTTATATTGGCTGCCGCAATTGAGCTACAGGAATCGATCTTCAGCAAAAACGTATTGGACCGCTATGTGCTGTTCTTTTTCAGCATCACCCATATCAGTACAGCAGTGCAGTTGCTCTTCTCTTTGATCGTATCCCTGCTGTATGCCGAGATCAGTGAAAATATAGGCCAACACGTATTGCTCAATTTTTTTACGGGGCATTATCATAAACCGAGGGTGGAGCACCGCATGTTTATGTTTGTCGATATGAAAGACTCTACCAGTATTGCAGAAAAGATCGGGCACAAGACCTACTTTAAATTGCTTAAGGACTATTACCAGAGTTTTTCGGAGGCCATCATCAGGAATTATGGCGAGGTCTACCAATATGTGGGAGACGAGATCGTGATCACCTGGAAGCTGCAGCGCGGACTCCAAAACAACAACGCGCTCCAATGTTTTTTTGAGATGAAAGCCGCATTGCAAAAACGACAACACCGCTTTAAGAAGGAATACGGCCTGCTTCCCGATTTTAAGGCCGCTTTGCATATCGGCCAGGTGACTACCGGGGAAATAGGAGCGTTAAAAAAGGATATCTTTTTTACCGGAGATGTACTCAATACCACAGCACGTATATTGAGTTTGTCTACCGAATTACAACAGGATTTTTTGATTTCCGAATGCCTTGCTAACCAACTTAAAGTCCCGGAAAATCTATGCTTAACCGACCTTGGCATTCAAAGCTTAAAAGGGAAAACCTTGCCGATTCGCATTTTTGCGATTAACAATAAAGAGCCGCTAACTTAGGCCTTAAAGCCACCCAACGCCCAGGCATCCCCCAGGCAAAGCCTAGGATGGTGTATGAAGAGTGTATGAAAACAGCTTTTTTTAGGCTGGAATTTCACATTTTGTTAACACACAGTAAAGTGCTGAATTTTTGAGGGGTAAAGGAGTCTTTCTTTCAAACGGGTTCTTCTCTTTGGAAAATGCTCAAGAAAAGTTTAATATCTTGAATGTAAATTATAACAGAGTATAGCAGAGTCATTTAATGATAGATATACGACGTATATTTATGTTTCGGAGGATAGTCTGAACACTCTTACTAAGACTACCAATTAAAAATTGCAGGAGGTCAAAATATCTATTCCTTTGGCGAGTATTTATCAGATAATAATAATGAGAAGACAATTGAAAATGTACTTGAACATTAAAATCATGAAGACCTTGATTCATTTATTCATGTTCTTAATAGGCACTGCCTGTTTCTCACAAGTTAAAGAACATCAGCCCGGCGTAATACTAAAGGATGTTCACTATGCTCCTGTAAGTGATGTAGTGGTTTTGGAGCAGAGAGATGAGGTGTATTCTGCAGATACCTCAGGTAAAATTATAGTACATGATCAGCAGTCGGGTAAATACTTATCAACCTTTAAAGAAGCAGATAATTATCCCATAGCTCAATTACTAAAGCTAAATGACAAGCAATTGACCGTTATTAAAAAGTTTTCTATAACGCCTAACCAACCGGTTGATTCTGTATATTCTTATGATCTTGATACTAAAAAGATAGTATCAAGATTTGCTTTTAAAGGAACTTTAAATGGAAAAAGTAATGAAAATTATATTGCTGCGGTAGTCGACGCTGATAGTCAAAATGGGATGGTTCTTTTTCAAAAAGACCCTTTTATTCAATTAGATCCTATAAAAACGAGTAAAACAGTACGAGACATTTCGTTTGCACCCAAGGATTCTATATATGCATTCACGCAGAATATCGGGTTTGATTATAAGAACGAATTGGTGGTTCAAAGATTTAATGGTGAGGTTTTACATAAGGAAGAACTTAAAGAAAGTGGCACAACGTATAGGGTGCTTTTTGAAAGTCAGGAGTCATTTTTACTTTTTCAATACGATCAAAATTTAAAGTCTCTGAGCATTTTTAGATACCAAATAGATGGTTTTGTAAAAAATACAGTTTTAGAGACATCATTTTTTACCACTGATTTACGCTTAGAACTATCAGCTGATGGGGATCAATGGGTTGTGTTCTCAGACACAAATACCTTGGAGACTCCCCTAGTGTATGGCCGTCGCATTAAGGACTATTATACCCTTTCAGAATTAAAAATAGAGAAACCCTTAAGTTACCTTTACATAGCCAAACCAAATTTGATTAGAGGCTTTATCACCTCTGATCCGGGGCGTGATGAGCCTCATACAAGTATTGAATTTAATACGCTTACCAACCAATCTCTTGCAACGGGTAGGTCTTTGGCATATGGTGATAACCGTGCTTTTTTTCTATCCAATGGGGATTACATTCTGCAAGAATACCTTTCAAATTTTGAAACTAATATTAGATATTACAAGGCGTCTACCTTTCAAAATAAATATAAGCGATTAAAATTTGGAGACTGGCTCAAACTCAATCAAGGTATTGATCTTTATGACAGGTATTTTGATAAAGGCCAACAAGAGTTTCATCATAATAGTATAGCATTTTTAGGGGAATATAAGGACCAACTTAGACTTATTGACTATAATTTAGATAAGGATACGTTCTCTTACCTGTCACCGGTTTTAAATAAGAGGAAGAGCATAGTTGATTATAGTAGTATAAAAAAACTGGCTATTGTTGTAGACCAACCTTTTTCAATTACTGAATATCCTAGTTTAAGAACTTTGGAGGTATGTACCGAGAAGAGATGCGTTCCTATGGAAGGCTTGTTTCAAAAAGCGGCATTGAGTGAAAACGGGGAGCTTCTTGCTACTATTGATCAAAATTTCTTATTTGAGATACGCAGTGTGCAGTCAATGCAAAGTATCTATAAAGAGCAGCTGATTGAAAAACATCAGTATAAGCTTCTTTCTGTGGATACGACGTCTTTTGCTCTAGCAGTACAACCCCCTTTTAGATTTGACCAATGCGTGAAGTATACGGTGTTCTATGACGTAGATGAACATCAAGATGTAAAGTCTCAAAGAAATGAATGTTTTGAGATCGATGCTTTTACTTTTCAGAACAGCAAGCTTGCCATAGCCGTCGATAACCTCGGAATTTTTATTGACGATCGGTTAATCCCAATAGATCAGGCTAATCCCACGGTTGAACTCTCTTTTAATAAAGATGCCAGTCTGTGTTTCGTGAGCCATGCAAAAGGGAATATTGATATATACGATACTACGAACTACGTTAGGAAAGCACAGTGGATTCTCGAGAATGATGAACGCCAAATGCTGGTAAGTGATTCGGGATATTATTTCGCCAATTTTGAGGCAAGTGATTTGTTGACTCTTGATCAAGAGGCCAATGGCAAGATCAGCGATTATCTAAAGCCTGACGAGGTACTCAAAGTGCTGGGCGAAATTGATCAAGAATACCTCGCAGCAATCGGAAAAGCAGAAGAACTAAGAGCAAGGGCCATAGCAACTCAACAGGCTTCCGTTGATGTTGATATCAACGCTATTCAACTTAATGGTAGTGCCAGTTTAACAACAACAAAACTTGAAAATACGATAAGTTTTGACTTCAATGGAACTCCCGAAGAATTAATTTTTAAACACAACGGAGTGAAGTTGAACAGTGAGCAATGGCACGTAGCCGGAGAGCAAATCAACCTTGATTTTGAAGTAGTAGATACACTTAATTATATAGAGATACTAGACCAGAAAACCAATAATCGAATACTAAGAGCTACAATAAATTACGAGGGTCCTACATTGGAGCCTACGCTTCATGTTTTGGCAGTGGGTGTGTCGCAGTACCGGCAAGCTAATAATAACCTGACCTTTGCAGATAAGGACGCTCTTGATATAGCGAGGTTTTATGGGGATATCCCTAAAGAGGATATTCAAGCCTATTATGACAAATTTTATGCAGAACCCTTGAGTATTCATAATGTTAATGGTGATCTTCAAATGGAAGTCATTAACAGGTTTAGAGAATCCCGTCCATATTTAGAGTATCTAGGGGCAGGTGGCCGTTACTGGTATACCTATGACGCCATTGAAGAGCGCTTTCTATTATATGATTTTAAAAATGCTAAGGTTTCTACTATGCACTTACCGCCTAAGGAGAAGATTGCACCATTATTCTCCGGGAAAGATAATTTTATTAGAACTGTTGATGGCGATGCATTCTATTTTTTGAGTAACGGTAAATGGAACCGGTATGATTTGATAAATAATTCTTTCAAACCAATCGATTTTAGTTTTGATGTTGACCTGCAATATAACAGTACGAATCTCTACCCGCTTAGCGACGAGAGGTGGTTGTTTTACGAGCCTAACTATGATGGCTTAAAGACCAATGTGACCATTACGATATATGATGGTAAGAATAAACAAACGATCAACAGCGCGATAGAAAATGACCAAGGACTCACCTTATTAAAGGTCTCATCAGATGGCTCTCATTTTTTATATAAGGATTTTTTTGAAGGACTTTATCTCTATCGTTTAGAGAATAAATCCTTTAGCTTAATTTCTGCCAGTAAAGAAATTTCAACGGCAACATTAGATAAATACTACATCAATGTAAAAGAAGGTACGATCTCCCGATCTAACGATTCTTATGAGAAGGATCAAAGGCGACTGATTTGGGAAAAATATGATTTTGATTTTCAACTTCTAAAGCAAAAGAGGCTCTTGATCGACATGAATAATGTGTTGGATGCTGTTGTCGACGCTGGTGAGTTATTTGAACTTAGACAAAGGAAAAGTTTAGCTAATAAAGATCAAGTGCTTTTATTGAATAAAGAAGATGTTTACGCGAAAGCGGGGAAGCCAGCTTCTTTCAAAAAAACAAGAGTTACGTATTTATTGAACGAACAGGCCACAAAAAAGGCAATAAAGCAAGCGCTCCAAAGCTTAAAATCTAAAGTGGGGCCCCAAGACCAAGTGATCGTATTTTTCGCAGGTCATGGAGTATTGGATCAAGAATTGAACTACTATTATGCACCACATGATATGGATTTTAATAAGGTAAAAGATTATGGGGTTTCTTTTGACGCTATCATTGCTTCTTTAGGGGAAACGCAGTCTACCAAAATGCTTTTATTGATGGATACCTGTCACTCAGGAAATACGCTGGATATGGATGCTTATGAGATTACTCAGACCAAGGGAAAAGATGGTGAGCGTGGTCGTATTGCCAAGAAGATAGGGAAAACGAAAAACCCTATTAAAGTAAGCGATGTGGTAACCACGTTATTTGATAATTTGAATACGGTTAATGGAGTGACGGTATTAGCTGCATCTTCAGGTCAGGATGTAGCTTTTGAAGCTAGAGATTTGAGTAATGGCGCTTTTACAACCGCGTATTTGCAAGAGGTAAAGTCTAGATCGAATAATAGCATGCAATTACAAGCTGAAGATGTGCCGGCAGTAAGCCTTTCGCCAAAGTTTATCAGTGACCTACGCGTCAAGATCTTAGAACTTACTCACAATAAACAAGAAATGGACATAAGAGAAAGAAACGAGCTTACCACAATACGCTTGTGGTAAGGATGCTTGTTGATACGCGCTAATAGTGTTCTTTAAGACTTTAAAAGCGCCCCATTAAAGAGAATACATAGAAAGCGGTAGGAGACTATGAGATGTATATGAATTTTTATCTAAAGCAAAATCTTCGGTTGATTTAGTGCATTTCTGACCATCAGGATAGGTTGAATGCTGTTCAACAGCACCTGAGTTCCCTAAGGCTTGAATATTGTCTAATGCGTTAATCTTGCAAAGATAAGGGGGAGTTTATAGGCTTTAGGTAATTTATATAAAAGTGCAACTATTTTCCGATACAAAATATTTGAATTGGTTTTAACTTGCTGTATTTCAGTGTGTTGCTAAAGTAATAGAAACGAATTAGCAACAAAAACAGCTGAGTATTAGCAAAATAAGGGATAAGAAAGGAAAATTAGAGCGGAGCGGACATAAAAAAACCGCTCCACAAAGGAAGCGGTTTTTATCGAAAACACCAATCGCTTTACGCAACTGTTACAGAGCCTAAATAAACGCTGTTAGCGACTTTAGTTCCGTCCTCTGACACAAACCCTAAGAAGACTTCAACGTCTTCTCCTGAGTACTCAGGAGGCACTGGAATGGTCGCTGATCCGGCAGACCTTGCTGGTCCCGCAGTGGTGAACACTGCTTCTCCTCTGGTAGTATTCAAAAGAGCAATCAGAGCTTTGTCTGTTGCCAATGCACTACCACTTCCTGAATTGTCTGTCCAGGTTGCTTCCACGTTTCCAGCACTTGGAGAACTGGCAGCACCGTTTGACGCTCCGGTTAGATTACCGCGAGTAACTAATGCATTTGCATAGTCAATCATGAAGTTTGGATAAGCTCCGGTAATCGCATTGTTCAGGTTGTAAGACATAGCCGCATTGAACTGGGTCATTTTGTTAGCATACAACTTGAAACCGACTCTCAGGAAGTCTGTCATAGGTTGCAAGAACTGCAAGACGGTTGAGAACTTAGAACGCTGGTCAACTTGACCTTCAGTTCTTGGGTTCGCTACACTGGAAGGTTTGATGCGCAGGTAATCGATGCCCTTCCAAGTTCCACCGATTACATTCCCTACCTGGCCTGATACACCACCGAGAATACCCTGATTAATTTTTCCCATCTCTTTACGATTTTTTAGGGGTTAAACATTTGCTTGGACTTGACACGGACTTACCATGGATTTGCCCTTCGCCAACTAAATTACTTCAAGAATTAGGCGGTAGTTCTCTCTTTGGTGTTGTTGCGTTTATGTGCTTTATTTTGCTTTTGTTGCCCTGTTCTTTTGGCAGGTCAAGGATTTATCCTGCGCCTGAATCTTTCATCAAGTCATAAAATATGGCTTGTCGGGCAGTATCAATCGTCTTTAAAGCAACCTTGATTTTTTGCTCATTGGTGTCGAGTAGTCGTAGGGCATGAATAGCCTTTTGAAATGCCTGGGCTTTACAGCTTGCCTTAGTTGAACTTTCCCGGATCAGCTTTCGGGTTTCATCAATTGTCACGAATGGAATTACGGAACCTTTCAGAAAATGATGGAAGGATTTTGACTTCCACAATCCGAAGCAGAGCCAGTAGAGAAATTCCATGTCCTCTTTGTTCTCGATAAGGCAGACAAAGCAATTCGGGCAAGGTTGGTTGAGCGGTTTTCCGCTGTTCAGTCCTCTGTTCAGGATGAAGAAGTGCGGCTGATTGTAGCTGCCATCTGGTCGGTGGGTTTTGATGCGAAACGATTTCATACAGTGAGCCATTAAAGTTTTGCTCGCTGCGCTTCGCACACATTTTTTCAAAAGAGAAAAGAAAAAAGGGAAAAAAAGAAAAGAGAAAGCTGTCTTTCAGGCGGGTGAGGGTCGGCTGTCAAGGTTTTTGGAAAAAATACTACCTGAAGGGTGGAGATTTTTTTCAAAACCCGGAGGGCTTGACCTTGACTGTCCGAAAGTGCGGTGGGCATGTGCGAACCCGCCTATCTTTGCTTTCATCTTTTTAAAATTTTCCCTGTACGAGTAAAAAAAAGAGCCCCCTAAAAAGGGAGCTCTGAAAGGCACAACTCGAACCAAAAGACACGTAGCGTATAATCTGTGATGCCACAACGCTGAATGCCTGCATGGAACGGAAGACCTGAGGTGCGAACGCCCGCCAGCAACCACCGGCTGCCGCAACGGACTCTAAATAATAACTTAAACATAATGCCCTCGCACTACAGGACGGTGCGATTGCAGCAAGGGCTGTGGGAAAAAAATACTACCCGCAGGGTGGAGATTTTTTTTCCAAACAGGCGTAGCGAACCCTTGCAGCTCTCGCATCCGCATGCCTGTAACTTTGCTATATGTTTGAGTTATTTATTATTCCGGAATCAGGGCATTAAGAGGGATAGGAAAATTGAAGTATTATTAGATCAGGAGGCAATAGTTACCATCAGTTCCATTAATCCGATGAATGCCACAATCAGAATTTTAACACATAAAGGACTATCGGTATCTGACTTTTAAACTTTCTCTTCATCCCTGGGGAAAATCAAACAATAGAAGTAATCAAACAACTGCTTCATAGTTGAGGAATATACTTCAATCGGAGTGGGAATCCGAGCGGGAAACGCAGGTAAACCAAGGCGAAGCCATTTCTGCGAGCCGCCTGCGAGCGGAGCAAGGGTGGTGGCTGCAAAAGCCCGAAGAATGAGGGCGGCAGACGCCTACCGTTTACGGCAGGGCTGGCGTGTTTTTTTGCTTTCGGGTCGGCAAAGGCAAGGGTAGCGACTGAACGGAACGAAACGATTTAGGGGAAGGAATGGAGCAATAACTGACTGCAATGGTGTTGGCTGTATTTGTTATCTTTTATCGCACAACAAATACATTGAGGAAGGATTGCAGGCAGATTGCGGAATGACGGTGGGTTGGTTCGTGGAGTGAAGAGAAGGAGCTACTCTTGTGTGCGGTGCTGAAAGTGGCTGAGTTGAAGGAGTGAGGAACGAATGACTGAAACGAAGCGACTGTAGGCACAGGGGAAATTGCAAAAAACATGACAGCCCGATCAGCCCGCAGCGACCCGCAGGCGAGCAAAAACAATAAGCAGCGACAGACCCCCAATAAAAAATATTGTGAGTGTAGCGAACACCTTAGATGGGGTTTGGGGGGATGAAGTAGCTGCGAGTGAGGAAGGAGAGAGTGTGTGAAGCAAAACAAGTGAACGGCAGGTGGCGAGCACCCACTGGAGCGCAAGACACCTGGCAAGTGAACGGTATATGCAAGGGCGACCGAAGGGAGTTCATTTTACCCTTGCAGATATGTTTTTGCGGAACAAAACGGAACGACTGACGAACACCGCTTTACCTGCGTTGGGGAGTGCGTTGGAAAAGCAAGTGTGGCACGGTATGGAATGTAGCGTAGCGGAATGGAATAACGGGCTACTCTTGCTATGCGGTGCTGGAAGTGGGCGAATGAAGAGAGTGAGGTACGAACGAACGGAATGAACCTACTGGAGGCACATGGGGGAAGAGATGGCCCAACTGGAACTAAACTAAACTACCCTTATAAGATTATTTTCTATTGTTGGTTGATTAAAAATCTCCATTTTAGTGTACCTAATTGCCGGGATTGGAAAATCCCGGCTGCTTCTTATCAAATTAAGATCATTTCCTTTTTTGTGTATGGTCAAGTGCAGCTCTGAGCCCTCTCGCAAGTTTTTCCACCTGGCCTGTACCCCAATAGTGCAAGAAGAAGATTCGTGGTTCCTCATGCACCATGTGGTTGTGAACCGCAACTACTTCAATGCCGTTTTCTACCAAAGCTTTGATAACAGGGGCTACTTCATCGGCAAGCATCGTGAAATCCCCTGCCACAGCTGCTTTTTCAGGAGTTCCCTGCCAGCTTGCCCAGGTATTGAAGCCCATGAATGTACTCACCGGAGCGCCATGCTCGGTCAAATTGACATCCGGTCGGCCGATCACTACCTTGTACACACCCCTGTTCATGCTTCCATTATAGCCTAATATATCTGCAATCATTGCAGTGTCCAGGGTATTCTCCACATCCGTCTTGGGACCATCAGCCGGGTTGTTTCCGCGTACTTCCTGCACCTTATCAAATACCGCTTTTACACTGGCAGCCAGATCTGCTTCATCACCCATACCTCCGATGTGCATATACATCACATTGGGATGGTTTCTGACAAAATGGTTATGGATAGCGGTAATAGTGAGGCCCTGCCGGATCACCTCCTGCTGAACGGGCCAGAGGTCAGTTTCCGTAGCCACGACATCGCCCATCAGCATGGCTCCCTGTGCTGCCGGGGCAAAGGCCGCCCAGCTTCCCAGGCCCATAGGAGGGATGATCTGAAAGCCATCTACAATGATCTTAAGATCATTTTGCGGGATGGTGACTTTGTATTCGCCATTGTTTTCGGTGCCTTTCAAACCTCCCAGAGCGTTCTCAATTGCCTGAATATCCAGAGACTCCAGTTCTATTTTCTCTGCATTGTGAGCAGCGGAGGGAGTGTGCATTTCCTTGTCATTCTCACGCTCTTGCTTTGGAGCACAAGAAAACAGCAATAAGCAAACTGTGATGGCAACCAGGGTGCTTCTTTGAATTTTGGTGATCAATATCATAATATTATGTTTTTTATAATGTTAAAAATTAGTAGTCTATTTAAATTTCTGTATTTCAAAATCATCAAAGTAGGTCACGGCATCTGCTTTTGTCCAGAAACCCACTTTACCGGCTTTTGTGAAGGTTTTGTCCTGCACTTTGAAAAGTTCTTTATCCTCAAGAAGTACCGTGAACACATCGTCTTTTACAATTAATTTGAGCGTATGCCACCGGTTTCCCATTGGCGGAACATCAACTCCATACGTTCTTCCTTTGCCCACCAGCTGCAAGTCTGTGCGTTTACCGTTTTCCACCTTGTATAATACCACATTATCTTCGAGCGGATTGGCCCGCACTACATAATAGTTGTTCTTATCCGTAAACCGCCAGACAAAACCGCCTCCCTGATCATGGTTGCCGGTAACGCCTTTCAGCCGGACGGTAAGTACCATGTCTTTTGCCGTAATCCGGTTATTGACCACTACATTAAAATGATTGTTGGGATTGTCGCTGTAAAATTGTGCCAGCACTTTATTTCCATTATCCTCTGTCACTTTCCATTCCGTGCCGCCCGATCCGGTATAGTATTCCGACCAGTCGTCCGGCAGGTGACCGGCAGTGTAATTCTCAAAATCAAACCGGGTTGTTTCAGTGGGTTTTACGGAATCAGGAAATTGCGCCTGTTCATTGATTTCCTGGATTTGTTCTTCCGAGTGCCTTGATGTCGAATTACCACATGCAACCGTTATCAAAACGGATGCGATTATGGGCATTAAATAATTTACTGTTGTTTTCATAATTCCTCTCTTCAAGTTTTTAGAAATGATTTTACAAATTCAGATGACGAACGGCTGACTTCTTCCTTTGATCCGGCAGCCGCTATTTTTCCGGCATTCATGACCACTATGTAATCACCTGTGTTCATGGCTTCTTTCTGGTCATGTGTAACATACAGCATAGTGAACTGTTGCTGTCGCTGAATGTCTTTCAAATGCCCAAGTATGCGCTCTTTTAAATGAGCATCAATATTGGCTAGTGGCTCATCCATCAGGAGTATCTTGGGTTGCAGTACCAGCGAGCGGGCAATGGCCACCATTTGTTTTTGTCCACCCGAAAGCTGATGCGGGTATTTCCTGGCTTTATCGCTTATCCCGAATAATTCGAGCCATTCAAATATTTTTTCTTTGATGTTTGCTTCTTTGCTTTCCTTCAAGGCAAAAGCAATGTTTTTGTACACCGAAAAATGCGGCCAAAGCGCCAGATCCTGAAAGACAAAACCAACCTGACGTTGATGAGGTGGGATAAGGATGACACCCTTTTCGCTTACTTTAACTCCGTCTATTTTTATCACCCCGCTGGAAGGCCTCTCCAAACCGGCAATTAATCGCAGCACAGTGGTTTTACCACAACCGGAAGGACCCAGCAGACAGGTTGTTCCCCCTTGCTCAAAAGAATAGGAGAAATTGTTCAACACTTCTTTATCTCCATAGCAATGGGTGATATGTTGCAGGATGATCTCAGGCATATTGATATCTTTTGAACAACCATTTTCCAGCCACAAAAAACAGCGCGATTAATGCTATGGTCACGCCAAGATTGATCAGGGTCATGCTGCTGGTAAGGGCTTCCGGTGCATTGGCGCTGATGGTGAATGTTTTGACCGGCATCAGCTCCATACCGGGAGGATAAACCAGCATGGTAACCCCCAGCTCTCCCAGGCTTAAAATGAAGGATAGAACAAATGCGGCAAATAATGATGGTACCAATAAAGGCAGATTGATCTTCACAAATATTTTCCAGGAAGGTATGCCCATCACAAGGGCTGATTCCTCCAAAGAAACCGGTATTTGCCTGATACCATTGCCGATGATCCGGGAAGCGATAAAACCAAACTTGCCGAGATAGGCAAGCAGCAGAATTGCGGTAGTGCCATATATAAAATTCATGGCAGGCAGATTATAATACCTTATCAGGGCGATGCCCAGCACGGTAGAAGGAACAATAAAAGTCAGTAAAAGCAATACATTGGGCAGCCGGTTTCCCATACGGTCTTTAGCGTAGGCCGTCCAGAGGCCAACAGATGTCAGCAATAAGGTGCCCGACAGGGCAAGTTTTACCGATTGCAGGGCAGCCGGACGCATCAGTATCCATGCTTCCCTGAAGAATAAGGTTCTTCCGCTCAAAGACTGGATTCCCAGCATAAAGACAGGCATCAGCAAAACCATTATCAACAATAACCAAAGCAAAGCGTGAAACAAGGCTTGCCGCTTCTGGATATTGTATTTTTTGGACACGCCTCCCTTTACCGACACGGAAAAGAATGGAGCATCTGAAAGGTAGCGGGCTTCTGCCAGCATAAGCAACAGGCATATAAACAGCAATAAAACAGATTGCCCGATAGCCAAGGGGAAATTATACAGGGCAGAAAACTGGGTAAATATCTCAGTGGTAAAGGTGCGCACGCCAAAGAAAGCAGGAACTGAAAAGTCACTGAGACTGAATATCAGGATGAGCAGGAACGAGATTGTTAAGGCAGGACGGATCAAGGGGAGGACAATTTTCACCACCATTTTCCTGAAAGGCATCAGCATTAATCCGGCTTCTTCATAACCGGCATCAACTTGGGATAGTGCGCTACCGGTAATGAGCATCGCCAAGGGGAAAAAGACTATGGTATGTACCAGGATCACACCTGCATCTGAATAGATGGCAGCATTATTTCCAAATAGCCAGAAAAAACCATCTTTCCAGGCCACCGCAAAAATATAAGGGGAAATGAGTAAAGGCAGTAGCAGCGCCACCTTGTAAATGCCGATGAAAGCAAACCGCAGTTTGTAGAGAATAAATCCACAGACCGTTCCTGTGAAGGTGGCAAGCAAAGCCACTATACCAGATATCAGCAGGCTTTTGCCAACAAGAACCAATGTCTCCCTGCTAATGGAAGACAAAAGCGCTGACTTATCTTCACCACTAAGCCATTGCAGAAGCAGTAATACCAGTGGCAACCCCAGCAGCAGAAACAGCAGCAGTGAAGGAACCATCCGTATAATATGCCTGACTATTGCTCTGTCCATGCTTTTAGCCAAGATTGTATTGCTTCCAGTTTATCAGAAGTCTCTTTGTAATCGATTTTCATCGGTTGAATGTTATCCAATGAAGGAACATTTTGCGGCACTTCCGTTCCTTTGATCAGCGGCATCTGTGCACAGGATTTGGCCAGTTTCGTTTCTGTTTCCCGTGTCAGCAGGTAGTTAATCAGCTTTTTCCCGTTTTCATTTTGAGGCGAACCTTTAATAAGACTAAGGGCATTGGGCATGATGAGTGTCCCTATGCCATTTTCCTGTTGATCCAGAAAAATGTAATCTACCTTATCACTTTCTTTTTTGGCTTCAAAAGCATCATCCGTATCGGTAAGGCCAAAGGCGAGTTCCCCGTTCATTACTCGCTTTTTAACGTCCCCATTGCTGGCAGCTATCACCACTCCATTGGCTTTCAGATCATTCATCCACTGTTTGGCTTTTTCATCGCCCAATTTCACAAACAGAGCAGCCATGTGGAAAGTGGTGGTGCCGAACAAGGGGTTGGCAATGGCAAACTGGCCTTTGAAGCGGGGTTTTGTGAAGTCGAGAACAGACCGGGGTAATGAATCAGGAGAGATAAGCGTCTTGTTGTAGATCAGCACCCTGGCCCTGGCAGAAAAACCAATCCAATGGTTATCCTTTTCTTTGAACTGGGTAGGGATGAGCCGGGTTTGCTCCGATTGATAAGGTTCAGTTATGCCTCTTGACTGCAACACTCCATTACGTACCGGGTCACCGCTCCAAAATACATCGCACCGGGGATTGTCCCTTTCGGCTATTAGCCGGTTCATCACTCCGGTGGATTTGGTTTCTTCGGTATCGTACACCGCTTTTACTTTAATGCCGGTTTCTCGTTCAAAATCCTTCAACACCGGTTCCGAAAAGACCTGGTCAACGGTACAGTAAACGGTTACTTCATTACTGGGTGGGCTACATGCGGTAAGCATTAGCATGAATAGTATGATCGAATTAAACAGGTGTCTCATAGCTTTTCTTTTTGAATTACAAATCTCCAAATCAATTTCCCCAGGATGGTTGTCCTTTCAAGTTTCCAATCATTCCCTGATGTATCATAGGCCTGGTTGACAATGAAAAAGAAATCAGCCCCGATAATCGGTATCCATTGCAAACGAAAATTGAGGATGGCCTCCTCATCTTCGCTGTTCCACTGTGAAAACAATGATCCAAACAAATTCGGGTTGACTGCATATTCCATCCGGCTTCCGATCAGGTCGGTATCAAAGCTTCCTTCCGGTAAGTCAATCCAGTTTTTCTCATAGTTAGCGCCTATTTTAAGATAGCGGCTGGCTCGCCAGGAAAGTTCGTATGTACTTTCGGTACTTTTGCCTGTAAAGAAATCTCCCCAGTTTATTCTGGAATACACCGACCAGGTGCGACCACTGAATGTAGCGGCTTGTATTTCCATCCGGTTGTACCAGTAATCGCCTTCAGGTATGGTAATGCCTTCTTTGATCTCAAAAGGTTCACGCAAACCTTCTGCCTTCCTTTGCAGGTTAAACTCAAAAAATTCCCCGCTGCGTGTTTCAAAGCCTAATGGCCGGATTTCATAAGAGAACGATTGCAGTTCCCCTGTATCATCAAAGACAAAGTAGTTCATATCAAGCCCCTTAAAGCTGAACTGCCGTATCCATTTCAGAAAGTTTTTAGGCCGGGGCTTCCATTCGAGTTCTGCATAAAACTCCTGGAAATTGTCCCTGCGCAGGAAACCCACCTCCGGGTTGAAAGCGGGAGCGCTTCGTTGCCAGGCCATATCAAATTCCACTTTGTCGTTGGGATAGCTCAGATAGATGCGGTGAGCATTGGCTTTAGAATCATAATTATCAGAATTAATATTTTGAGTAAAAGAAGCTCCAATATTCAAATTTTTATCACCGAATAGCTTGGATGTACTGTAAAGCCCGTAGCCACCGGTAGTGCTGTGCCAGCGTCCATTTTCGTATTTATTGGCAGACAGAATGCCTATGGAGGATTGTTTCATCACATCCTGACGCCAGCTTACCACTGAGTAGTTGGTGGACGGAATGCTGTCCCGGCTTGCTGTCTGCATAGACAATGCTCCCAGGGTGGAATTTTTTACTTTACCCAGAATCCTTGCCCCGGCAATAATGGGTACGGTGGAACGGTCTTCGGCCAACCCAATCCTCCTGCTATAAAATGGGATAATGCTATTTCCCATTCCCATATCAAAATAGTCCTGTCCTTCCAGGAAAAACTCCCTGCGCTCCGGGAAGAACAGGGGAAATCGGGTCAGGTTGATCTGTTGCCGGTCGGCTTCCACCTGCGCAAAGTCAGTGTTTAGGGTAAGGTTCATTCGGAGGGTGGGTGTAATGAGGTAGTTAATATCGCCTCCGGCATTCCATTGCCCTTCTTCCTGACCCGGTGTAAATTCACCCCCGCCAATGGTATAAGGTTTTATCTCAATAAAATCCTTGCTGACGATACTATCCAGGCCAGCCAGGGTACCTGCCCTGTTCAACAGTTCCAGTTCGGAATCCCGTGACCAGCCCTGCCAAAGCAGTTGCTCACGCTTTCTGCGAATATTCCGCTCAAAGTTGATGCCCCATATCTGCTCCTGTGCATCAGTGGGGAATTTTAAAGTGGAAAAAGGGATGGCTATTTCTGCAAACCAGCCTTCATCGGTAATAGTGGTTTTGGCATCCCAAACGCCATTCCAGAATTTATTAAAAGATTCACCGTTATTGAGAACCTGCGCATCCGCTCTTGCCGCATTGGGATTGATAGCAAACAGGAATCCGTTGCGGTCGTCATTGTAGGTATCAATGATCACCTCAAAATTGTCTTCTCCTCCCCAGTCAAAGTCTCTTTTCATCTCGCGGGCTATTATCTTTTGAGGATTCCTGTCATATCCCCAAAACCCGATGTACAGGGTTTTGGCAGTATATAGAATCGCAACTTCTGTTCTTTCGGTAGCCGGTTCACCAATGTTCAATTCCCGCTGTGTGAAATTGTTGATATGTACGGCTCGCTTCCATACTGCTTCATCCGGCTTGCCATCAAGCTGAATTTCTTCCTGAACGTACTCTGCGTAAATCGTATCCGGTTTACTTGTTTGGGCTTTGCAAGTAGCATAGCAAATGGCCCAAACCAGAAACGTGATAAAGAAACGGCCCATACAAACGGAAGTTAGTTGATAGGCATTCCCTCTGTCATTTCTTCATTGGGCTGCAAGAGGATGTGATCCCCGGCATCAAGCGCGCCAAACACCTCAACCGTACTTTCGTTTTTCATGCCTGTTTTTACTTCTACCCATTTCAGCTTACCCTCTACCACCTTTCCCACAGCTTTTCTACGGAGGGTGGTCAATACAGCACTTTGAGGTACCCACATACTTCCACCGGTTCGCTGAATATGTAATTGTATTTCTGCAAAAAGCCCTGCATTCAACTCACCTTTTTGATTGTGCACGATAAATTCCCACATCTCTGTGTGGGTGTCCGGATCGATGCTTCTGGCTCTCCGGTAAAAATCTGCATTGAACAATGTCGCGGGAAATGGCTCTACTTTAAATGTCACAGCGTTCTCCGCCACAGAACTTCCGGTCAAGGCTTCCGGCACCGGTACCTTTAACCGCAATTTTTGATTGTTTTCGATCACCAACAAAGGGACACCATTATTTCCTCCGACAAGATTTCCCGGATCGGTATTCCTTTGGGTGATCACTCCGTTGAAAGGTGCCCGGATGGTAAGATAATCCAGCAATTGTTGCTTTGCCCTGGCGGTATAATCTGCTGCCACCAGCCGGGTGCTGTCAGCCATAGCTTTGTTCTTTGCTTTGATCAGGTCGGATTCTGAAACCGTACCAGGCTTTCCGGAGGCTTTCACCAACCGCTCAAAGACATCTTTGCTGCTCAAATAATCTGCTCTGGCAGACTCTACCTCGCTACGGGCTTCAGCATAAGCTGCCTTTACTTCCGGTGCTTCTATTTTTATCAGGACTGCTCCTTTTTTTACTTTATCACCAATATCCACCAGCACCTCGCTTACATATCCCTGCACCCTGGCATTCAGCCCGGCCTTTTCAAAAGCATGCAACTCTGCCGGGAGTGTCAGGGCCTGTGGGGCATTTTCGTAACTCACTGTTATTATTTCCGCTTTTTTTGCCGGCCCACCTTTGCTTTCCATGTTGCTGTTTTCAGCTTTATTCGAACAGCCAGAAACAATGGCCATATATAAAATTGGTAGGATGTATTTTCTCATTATGTTTAAACTTTACTGTTTTTTCTGGTTTCATGTAAATTTTACTACTGTCCAAAATAGGCGCTCTGCTCATCGTCCGGATCGAGTGATATGCTCTTATAGTGTTTTCTTCCCGTAAGTTGCCAGTAAACGGAAGGCAGGATGAACACGGTGGCAAACACGGAAAACAGCAACCCGCCAATCACGGCTATCCCCAGTGGGGCGGTTTGCTCGCCTCCCTCGCCCAGTCCAAGCGCCATAGGAGTCATACCAGCTATCATGGCAATGCTGGTCATGAGTATGGGTCTCAACCGATCCTTTATTCCTTCCAGGTGTGGGTTTTGTCTTTGATCTTTCCGATATTGCTCGGCTATGGTGACAAATAAAATGGCATTGGCCACCGCCACCCCTATGGCCATGATACTGCCCATGAAAGATTGAATATTGAGCGTGTTCCCACTTATCCAGATAAGAAGGAAGGATCCGGCTATGACGGCAGGAACAGTAGATAGCACTGCGAAGGAAAGCCGGAACGACTGAAAGCTGGCTGCCAGTAGCAGAAATATTACAGCTACTGCCAGCAAAAGGCCGGTGCTCAGTTCATCAAAGGTTTGGGTGAGAGGTTCTGCGAGTCCTCTGAATTTAACACTCATCCCGGCAGGTGGTTCACCCATTGCATTCACCTCATTACGTAGGGTTTTAATGGCGCTTCCCAGGTCTTTGTTATGCAGGTTTCCTGTGATGGTGATGAACCGTTGCTGGTTAAGGCGGTCGTATTCCCCAATCACGGTAGCCGGTTTCCATTTGCTCACGTCACCCACATAGACGGTTTTTCCATTTTCCGATTTAAGCGGCACCTTTTCGATATCACCGGGTTGATCTACCATATATTGTGGAAACTCTACCTGTACTTGATAAGCATTACCCGATCCGGCATCCAGCCAGTAATTGGGCTGGGTGAAACGGCTGGAAGAAGTGGAGGCCGTTACCGACCGGCTGATGTCTTCAATGGTAAGGCCCAACTGGCCGGCACGTACACGGTCGTACTCCAGGTCAATGGAAGGATAGTTCAACGGAATGCCAAACTGTACATCCCGCATAAAAGATAACCCTTCTATTCTGTTCTTTATTTCTTCAGCAAATTTTCGTGATTCAACAAGGTTTTTACCCTGCACGGCAATTTCCACCGATGTATTGGCCCCCTGGCTCATCACCTGGTCTACCAGGTCAGCAGGTTCGAAAGAGAGGCGCATTTCAGGTATGGTTTCCGCTATGCTTTTCCTGAGGGTTTCTTTGAGGACGTCCAAGTCTTGTCCTGTTTCTTTCAGCTTGATCTTGACAACTGCCTCATGCGGACCACTTGTCCATAGAAAAATAGTATTGACCGGGTAGCTCGGAGGCTGGATGCCGACAAATGCTGAAGTGATCTCTACATTTTCTCTACCCACCACCTCGTCTACTACCTCCAGGAATTTTTTTGTTTTCTCTTCAGTGTTTTCGATACGGGTGCCATCGGGCATCCTTAACCGGACTTGCAACTGTCCGGAGTTTACTTTTGGAAATATCTCTGTGCCGGTAGACTGCCAAACGGACGCAAGCATAGCAATAATGACTACCAGGTAAATACCGATGGCCCATCCGCCCATGTTTGTGATACCTTTTGTATATCCTGTTACCCGGTTTCTAAACCGTTGAAACTTTCCATCTTCGTTTTTAGGAACATGATCTTTCAAAAACCAATTGGAAAGAATGGGTACCATTGTTTGAGAAAGCAGAAAAGAGGCGATCATGGCAAAACCTACCGCCAGCGTAAGCGGTAAGAACATGGCCCTGGGCGTGCCGCTCATAAAAAAGGACGGGACAAATACGGCAAGGATGCTGATCAGGATGAGGAGTTTGGGCAAGGCAATTTCTTTGCAGGCATCCAGAATGGCCCGGGCCTTCGTCTTGCCCATTTCCTGATGCCGGTGGATATTTTCAATCGTCACAGTCGATTCATCTACGAGAATACCTATCGCCAGTGCCAGTCCGCCTAACGTCATGATATTGATTGTCTGTCCGGTCAGATAGAGGCACACTACTGCCGATAATATGGCAAGCGGTATGGTGAGAACCACAATGAGTGCACTGCGCCTGTCACCCAGGAACAGCAATACCATTAAGCCGGTAAGCACTGCTCCCAATACCCCTTCAAAGGACAGGGTTTTCAGGGAGTTGATCACGTAACCCGACTGATCAAATTCATAACTTACTTTGATGTCATCCGGCACAGCCGCCTGCATTTCCGGCAGGCTTGCCTTTATGCGCTTGACGACATCCCAAGTGGAGGCGCTCGCCCGTTTGGTTACAGGAATATACACCGAACGGCTGCCATTGATCAGAGCATAGCCTGATGCTACATCAGATCCATTTTGTACTTCGGCCACATCCCTTACATATACTGCTGGACCGGACCCTTTCTTCAAGGGAATATTGGCCAGTTCCTGAATATCACTAACCACCGTATTCTGATTTGCGATCAAGAGTTTGTCCGCTGTCCGGATGTTGCCGGAGGGAGATATGGTGTTGCCTTTGGCAATGGCCATAACCAGTTCATCCGGGCTGATGTTGTAACTACGCAGCTTGGAAGGGTCTGCCTTGATGAGCACCGTACGCTGGTTTCCGCCAAAGGGAGGAGGAGCTGACACGCCCGGGATAGAAGCAAATTTGGGGCGTACTTTAAAAAGCGCCAGATCTTGTATTTCACCCAAGGACCGGGTTTCACTGCTAAAAACCAATTGGCCTACCGGTGCGCCTCCTCCGTCAAACCGGGTAATAAAAGGGGGTACGGTACCCGGAGGCATAAATGCCCTGGACCGGTTGACCTGGGCCACTACTTCCGCCAGGGCCTGAGACATATCGGTTCCTTCATGAAAGGTGAGCTTCATCAGGGATACACCCTGGATTGTTTTGCTTTCCACCTCCTTAATCCCATTAATGTAAAGGAAATGATATTCGTAGTAGGAGGTCATAAAACCCTCTATTTGGTTGGGAGCCAAACCTCCATACGTTTGAGCCACATATATAGTGGGTGTACCCAGCTTCGGGAATATATCGACCGACATGTTCCGGATAGCCAGCACAGCAAAAAACACGATAGCCAAAAGAGCTACCATAACCGTTAAAGGTTTCCTTAAAGCAGATATTATTAGTTTGATCATCTCTACAATTGGTTTAAAAAGATTTCCAGGTTACCATTTATGGCGGCTACATACAGTAATGCTTTCCAGGCTTCCCAATAGGATCTTCGAAGTTCGATTTCTGCTGTTACCAGCTCATTCCGGGCTTCAATCAGCTCCGTAAAGGTTATCAGCCCTGCCTGGTACTGGGATTGTATGGCTTCATACGCATAACGGGCATCCTGGAATTGTACAGGTGTTTCCCCGGCAATGGCCAGTGCAGTGATTAATGTGTTATCAGCAACGGACTTTTGCTTGTTGAGGGCCAGGCGAACTTCTTCCAGTTTCTGTTTATCGGCTTCAGCTTCCAGTTCCTTTGCTTTCCACTGGGTTTGATAGCGGCTGATCTGGGTCAGCGGTATGGCAAGTTGTACACCAATGCCATAATTGAACCGGTTGATATTAAATCCGTCAGACGGGTTATCGACAAAGGTGGTGCCGTTGTTGCTGAGCTGCACACCGGAACCACGACCATAAGCAGTACCCAATACACTTAGGGTGGGCAGCCAGCTTAGTTTCTCCGCTTTATATTGGAATTGTGATGTTTTCCACTCGGCTATAGCCAACTGTTCTCTCGGATGGATCATTTCTGTATCTCCTAATAACTGTGGCAATATTCTAAAAAAGGTCGAATCCACCAGGTTTTCAGGTAAATCAGCCGCAACCAATTCCGACAGTGTTGCTTTATATTCATGAAGGATATTTTGTTGTTGCAGGATCTTAATATTCGTCTTGGATAGTTCGGTATGAAAACGTGCCGTATCCACCCCCGAAACCAATCCGGAAGTAGCCAGGCTTACGGCTTGTTCGTAATTTGCTTCGGCTCTTTTCCGATCGCTTTCCAGTACATCCAGGATTTGAAGGGCGAGGAGGTAATCCAGGTAGGTGCTAGATAATTGCACGTTATGTTCCAATAGCGTAAGGCTTTTCATGGCCACCCCGGCCTCATAGGTGCTTTCGGCTGCTTTTATCTCATTGCCTCTGCGTCCGAAGGTGTAAGGCTCCCATTTCATGAGCAAACCGGCAGCCGAACCCCAGACCATATTGTTGAGATTCTCAGTAGATGGGGGACCGCTCACCGGTAAAATGTATTCAGGATAGAACATCCCGGTGAGGTTGTTATAAGTCGAATAGTTGGCCTGGGCAGAAGCATTAATATCGGGTATAATTGTACGCCTGGTGGATTTGACCCTTTCTCCGGATGCCTCCTTTTGTGCCTCTGCGGCAAGAATTGCGGGGTAGTTTTTTGTGGCTGTTTCCAGTAGCTGTTTTATAGGAACCTGGGTCTGGGAATGTACATTCGTCCAGGCAAAGGTAATGATGGCTACTAGCAGGGGGATCTTGAATATTCGAACCATTTTTCAATTTTGTCATTAATTATCACAAACCTATAATGCGATTCTGTAGAAATATGGGAATGGAGTTGGAAGCGGGGAAATGGGGAGAAGGAAGTGGGGAGGGACTTATATTATGAAAAGGTGAAATAATACAGGATGCCGCATATTATACTGACCAGGATTGTTTTCAGCATGTCCCATTTCAGGATGAAATAAACAAATGCAGCAATAAGTCCAATCACCAATGAAGGAATGTTAATTGTAGCCCACTCAGGTATCATCCACCTAATCCCCAGGGAATGGCTTTCGTTTACTTCTCCAAAAAGTGTATGGATAGCGAACCACACGCCAAGGTTGAGCACGACTCCTACAACAGCAGCCGTAATTCCGGACAAGGCAGTAGTGACGTTTTTATTGCCTCTTAAATACTCAATATAGGGAGCTCCGGTAAATATAAACAGGAAGCAAGGCACAAAAGTAGTCCAGGTTACCAGTAAGGAAGCTAAGATTCCGGCCAGAAGTGGATCCATCGTACCAGATAAACGATAAGCTCCCATAAACCCGACAAATTGCACAACCTGAATGAGCGGCCCGGGGGTGGATTCTGCCATGCCCAATCCGTCAAGCATTTCCCCACTTTTGAGCCAGCCGTAATCCTCCACAGCTTTCTGGGCTATATAAGCCAACACTGCATAGGCACCACCAAAGGTGACCACAGCCGTTTTGCTGAAAAACAGGCCTTCCGAAAAGAAAATATTTTCTGTTCCTATCCACAGGGCGATCAGTACTAACGGCAGTGCCCATAAGGTTATGAACAGCAAAACTGTTTTGACTGTTTTCTTTATTGAAGGCTTAACGGGCTGAATATAACTGTCAATGAAATAATTATTATCCTGATCCGATTTGGCCTCATGTCCTTTTATTACATGAAATTTTTCTTCCCAAATTCTGCCACCAATAAAACCGGTCAGCCCTGCCACAATAATGATGTAAGGAAAATCCACCTCGAAGAAAAATATGGCCACAAATGCCAGTGCAGCCATTATTATCATCACTTCATTTTTTAGCGCCCTTTTACCTATTTTGATGACCGCACCAATAACGATGGCCAGCACTGCTGGCTTTATACCAAAAAATATGGCTTCAACGATTCCTACGTCCCTGTAGGCTGCATAAAGAATACTCAGGATCAGAATGGAGATGAATCCCGGCAGGATAAACAGTACTCCGGCAACCAATCCTCCTTTGGTCTTGTGCAATAGCCAACCGATGTAAGTGGCCAGTTGTTGTGCTTCAGGGCCCGGCAACAACATGCAATAATTCAATGCATGTAAGAAACGGTTCTCGCTGATCCATTTTTTTTCTTCTACCAATATTTTGTGCATCACGGCAATTTGACCGGCCGGGCCTCCAAAACTGTAGATGGCAACTTTAACCCACACTTTTAGGGCTTCTTTATAGGAGACCTGTTTATCGATCATATATTATCTATATATGCTGAATATACTGGTGGTAACAGAGGAGAGGTCATGTGGTCTTAGTTCTATATTCCAACAAAAGTTATCCGTGTAATTTTTTAGCTGTTACAAACCGTTCTGCCACATTGTCCCAATTGATAATTTCCAATACAGTGTCGACAAATTCTGCCCTCTTGTTTTTGTATTTCAGGTAATAAGCATGTTCCCATACATCAATGACCAACAGGGGAACCACACCCCACTGCGTGAGCTTCTGGTGGTTTTCGCATTGCAGTAAAGTGAGGGATTGTGAGTAGGGCTGATAGCCCAATATTCCCCAGCCACTCCCTTCTACAGATTTGGAAATTTTGGAGATGTATGCTTTCAGGTTATCAAAAGAGCCAAAGTCTTTCTCTATCTGTTTCAGTAATTCCGCTTTGGGCTGTGTTTTTTTATTGGTCAGGTTAGACCAGAATATGGAATGCAGGACATGACTTGAAAAATGATAGGCCAGCTTACGAGTCCACATATCTACTTGATCCATCTCGCCTGATTGAAGGTGTTTTTTGATGTTTTCCAAGTCTTTATTCGCCCCTTTTACTGCTCCTCCATGATGAAATTCATAATGCAGGTGCAGGGTTTCTTCATCCATGTGTGGTTCTAAGAATGTCTTGTTATATGGAAGCGATTTTTGGATGAAATTACCATTGCTGTCCACCAGTTTATCCATGCCATTTTCTGTTACATTCTGTGAAAAAACGTTGTTGATGGGAAGGATGCTCGCTCCACCCAATATTGCCGAATTCCTGAGAAAATCCTTTCTGTTCATCATTGAAGTCATTTTATTTTAGATAATACACGTATTTATAAAGGTAAAGTAAATCATCAAATCTGTAGAAATTTGGGAAGATCGTCTGGTTACCCGAAATCCACCTCAAAAATGTGCAACCCTTTTTCTTCACGGTAATGAAGCTCCCAGCCGCTTGTTTCGGCAATCTTCCGGGCAATGGCCAACCCTAGTCCCCAGGTATCGGGATTACCGGATTGCTTGTAGAAACGGCTGAATAATTTGTCTTTCTCTAATACTCTCCCTTTTCCTTGCTTTTCATCCCCTGTGTTGGCAATCACGAGCTTTCTCTCTTTTGTTTGAATGTTCACCGTGCCATTTTCCCTGTTATGCAGAAATGCATTTTTAAGCAGGTTCTGTACCAGTATCTCGGCAAGCATCGTATTACCTTGCACAATCAAGTTATCTTGTGGTTCCGTTTTCACCGATATATTCAGGGCAGCTTTCTGTTCTTCATAATATTCCATTGATCGGCTGATTATTGTGTTTATATCAACCTGTTCTGAAAGGAGAAACTGCCGGTTTTCAATTTTAGATAAGAGCAGCAGGGTTTTGTTCAATTTTTTTAAGCGCTGTGTGGAGCCGATAATGCCTTCCACAATTTCCGCCTGCTCTTGTGTGAGTTCTGCCTGTCCGATAAGCCCTTCCAACCTTGACTGGATAACAGACAGGGGTGTTTGCATTTCATGGGAAGCATTTTCGATAAATTGCTTCTGGCTTTCAAATACTTCCTTGTTTTTTCGGGTCAGCTCATTCACAGCTTCATTCAGCATCCGGAACTCATCAATATGTGTAGGTGGCAGTGCAGGAAATTCTTGTTTATCAAATCGAAAGAGCCGGAGTTTTTCGAGTATTTCGAAAAACGGGCCCCATATTTTCCGGGAGATAACGCGCTGGGATACATAAAAAGAAAGCAACAGGCCCAGGAACAAAGATCCCAGCGTGATAGCAATGGTTCCGATCATTTCAGCCGCTTCCAGGTGAGGTTTTATGATTTCCAGCCGGTAATGTTTGCCATGTAGCTTCACAAAAGTGTTTAGCATGCGGTATTCATCGAACTCGTCATCAACAGGCTCATAAATGAGGGTATCGGTATAACTTTCGTATCTTTCCTGAAAAGCAGCTTCTTCAACAAGATAAAAAGTGAAATCGTCCAGCGGATTGTCCTCTTTAAACGGTGCTTCAGGGTTTTGTTCAAGGTAAGCCAGCAGGTTGGCTTTGCGGTTGTACAACACTTCATCTACATTTTGAAGTACGTTCCAGCTTAGCACCAGGTAAAACAATATGGAAAAAATCCCAAACAGGATCAGGAAATAAAGCGATTGAATGCGGGAGGTGTAGGTAAGCAGCTTCATAATGCCTGGATTTGATAACCTACCCCATAGATGTTGTTGATTTCTACCTGCGCCCCGGCATCTTTCAGCTTTCTTTTGAGGTTCCTGATCTGAGAAAACAGAAAATCAAAACTTTGGGCCTCATCCACATAATCGCCCCAAATATATTCCGCCAGCGATACTTTGGAGATCACCCGCTTATGGTTATTTATCAGGTGTGTAAGAATAGCATACTCTTTTTTTGTAAATGAAATAAGATTTTCAAGGTCGTTTACCCCGACCAGGTACTGGTCAGGTTCAATAACCAGGTTAGCAAAGCGGACAAGTTTGTTGGTTTTAAATTGTTTTCTGCGGATGATGGCTTTTATCCGGGCATTGAGTTCGGAAAAGTAAAACGGCTTGGTGAGGTAGTCATCAGCCCCAAGTCCCAGGCCCTTTAATTTGTCATCCAGCGAATTGCGTGCTGAAAGAATGATCACCCCGTCAGTTTTGCCTTCTTTATAAAGTCTTTCCAAAAGGTCAAATCCGCTGCCATCAGGAAGATTAATGTCCAGGACGATGCAGTCATAATTATAGAGACCGATGCGTTCCATACCTTCCCGGAAATTGCTTGCGGTATCGTAAAGAAAACCTTCATCATCAGCAAATTCCTCAAGGCTTTTCAGCAATTGCGGCTCGTCTTCTACGATGAGTAATTTCATAAATACAAAATACGGGGTTAATTCTGTAGAAACGTTGGCTTAACTATATCCTTGACAAATTATGGAAATGCGGCATTGGAGGGTCGCATAATGCTTACAGTAATCATCCACGATATTTCCTCTAGGATCGACAATACCATGAAAGCCAATACCTCATTCAAAATCCCGGTCTTTTATGTATTGCATTCATAAAAACCAAAGGTTGTCTTTTCCATAAGGTGGAATATCATCTCCCTTAAAGTGAGGAGCTATTTGAGCTACCATTTCAGGATATTTTATAGTGACCGGAAGATTTTGTTGCCTTATAGACTTCCAATACATTCTACTGAACTGATACACCTGATCTATCAACTCATTGACTGTTTTCATGTCTTTGGTAAGTTCGGGAATGGAGCATTGGATTTTTAGCTTAATGGGGAAGGGAAAGCCATCTGACTTACCCACCGGACTTCCATTGTATCTGGTATTGTTGAATAGCAGGTATCTATCCTTGCCTATTCCAATGAAGGTGCCACTATTTGGCATCAAACCTTTCCACTTTCTATCAAAAGCAACAATGTCTTCCGATTCCGTTTTGTTGATGGTGATAATGAAAACCGGAATTGATAGTCCCAGATCCTCCAATTGTTGCAGGATGGGTTGCATTTCATCTTCATTCATGGTTTTGTAGAAGTGAATAACCAATTTATCCGGGGCAGCATTGACAGTGGCATATTGCTTAACCGCAGCTCCAATTGATCCTGCGAGGATGTCGATTTCATCTTTTAAAAAATACTCAAAGCGATTGAAACGCCCATTATTGGTAAAACTAAAGGCACTTCCAATATATTGAACACCTATATCTACTTGCTTGAATGCTCCAACGCCAACGACTAATTCATTCTTTACCGGTGTATTTAGACGCCAGGGAATACCATCTAATTTAGCCAACATAGCTACAGCAATGTTGGGTAGGCTGTATCTCCAATTGATACCCTGTTCAACCATTTTTTGAGGATCAATGGCTTGAGAAGTGATTCTTCTTTTTAGAAGTACTTCCTTTAACTGATAGTATATTTCTCGTTTAGGCTTTTCTTTTTCGAATTTGCCATAAGGAGTGACATAGATTGCGATGTACTTGATTTCCGGGTCAAAATTTCTTGTGTTCAGAGCCTTTTCAATCTCAGAGATTGGATCTTCCTTGTCTTTAAAGACAACACTAAATCCTTCTGCAGTGTGAAAATACAACCCTACATAGCTCTGCATGCCATTGAATGAATCGAATCCCTTCTCAAAGTGCTCTTTAATTGTGAAGGTGTGCTCCGCATCATCAGCGTGGACTATAAAGAATAAATGAATATTGGGATAGGGACTTTTCTTAAATGGTTTTAATCTTTTGAGCGCATATTTTGGTGTGGTATCTGGCTGATTGTTGCCGAAAAGCAACTGGTTGCTCTCTTCTGACGTGGAGTCAATTCTTGAAGGAACAACGGAAAGAAAACCTGATTTATGTAATGGAATGAGCTTTTTGAATTTGGGCTGGTTCAGATATTTGCAATAGAATCCCTTGATATAGCTTAGATATACCGGATACCGGTTGTCTCTGAGAGGGAGCCCGAACGGAATGCCCAATGCTGCTTCAAGGTCTTTGTTAATAACCGGATAGCAGTTCTCCGGATCAATAAATTCATTTTCCTGACACTTTTCCCATTTGTATAAACTCTTACCGTGTAGGACTCTGTTGAAGCATTTTGGGCTGATTGTCTGAATCAATTCAGCTACACTCTGTTTTGAGATTTTGGATTGACCATCATAGGATAACACCAACTCCGGATAGTCACTAATCAATGAAATTTGAACCTTTAAAGAGAATTTCTCATATACATCATACAAGTCTGTTCCTCCTACACTTGTTTTTAACCATACCTGGTTTTCATTCACAAATCCCGTCCTAACAATTTTCTTGGCAATCTTTCGGAAATAGTAATTGATCTGATGGTTGTAGTATCTCTTAACAAAATCCTGATTCTCATTTTTGAGATCAATGGATAAAGGTTGAAATCCTTCTGCTGGATAACCAAAGGTGGTATGGAGCGTATTTGTGCTATTGCGGACTAATCCGGGGAACAATGACTCGGCTTCATTAGGGAAAAGGCTGAAATAGAGATCCTGGCACCTGTCATTACTTTCGTTTGAAAAATAGAGTGTTACGGGCTCCTTTGGCCAGTCGAATGTGAGTACATTGAAGAATAAGTCCTGATCCATAGCTCTTCGATAGGTTAAAACACCTGAGATAATTTTTTAGCCTTCAACACTTTGTCAATTGAAGTATATCGAGGGGCTTGCGGAGCAAGTCCTTTCTTGTCTTTATCCAGGGGAATAGGGGTTATGGTTTGATCACAAAAAGTCCAACATACCCGGTTTTCGGGAAGCAATTGCACTATTTTAATAATATAGAGCGCAAATGTTTTTGTCCTTTTTTGTAGGTCTGTTTTATTCATCATTTACAAATTATCATTCATAGATTTGAATGGAGTTGGCGTTCTACAAATTTCAATGCTTCTAATGCCTGTGGTTCGTCTTGGATATCGTCCATGATCTTGTCCGCCAGCCATAAGAAAAGCAGTTCATCTTCCTTTACTTTCAAAAAGTCGGCAATCCTGGAAATTTGGTCCCTTTGGGCTTTTCTCTCTCCACGCTCCAACTTACTCACCAGTGCGGTATCCACTTCGATATGGGCCGCCACTTGCCGGAGCAGTAAACCCTTTGTTTCCCGAAGCTCCCTGATCTTATTGCCCAGATAATTCATTGCCGTATTATTGACTTGTCAGAATTTGTCAAATATAAGAAAAGAAAGCGATAGTAAAAGCAAAAAGAAGTGATAAACTGATTTCAGGAATTTGAGGAAATAGAGGAAACTAAGGATTATTTGTCCTTAGGTTGACCAGTGGTGTAAATTTTTAATGGTCTGGTCGAACCTTCGGAAGGAAAGCCCAACGGGCTTATCCTTCCTTGATTTCCTTAGAATCCTGAGATTCCTCAAGTGAGGTGTTTATATAATTGTCGTGTGCCTCACGGTGAATAAGACCTGATTTCACAAAGTGGGCAATGTAGCCTTCTGCTGTCTTTGCCGGAATACTCATTGTGTTGGCTACTTCAAGGTATTTCTGGCGATTGAAGTTGCGGGGTAGGGCATACAGGAACTTCTCTTTCTTATTCATTCGTGTGGGCTTGGGTTCTTCCTGCGGAAGCTCTACAAACACTTTGCTTGAATGCTTGACCAATACCTTCACCATTGAAAGCGCAGCTTGAAAATCCCTTTCCTCACAAATTAGCTTTCGAGAAGTATCGCCCGTTTCCATGATCCGCAAAGCGGAGCATATCATGCAGATGCGGTAGGCAATTAAACCCAATCTCCTAATAGTGGCCATGTAGTCCAAGCCCTGAAGGTTCATGTACTTTTCCTGAATCTGTCCGAAAAACTGATTGAACTGTTCTTGCTGGTCTGCCGTGAGGTAGAACTGCCGGGGCTCATCCTGCATAATGACTTTGTAGAGTTCATAGAACTCATTGCCCAGGGCTTCAAAGTAATCGTCCAGTCCGTTGTCTGTTTGGCTGGCAAATACATTTTTCCATACCGGCCGCACATTCATGAAATAGAAGATGAAACGGCTGAATAGGCCGTTTTCAGCGTTGGGTATCAATGCCGAAACTTGTTTTGGCGTTCCTGAAAGGACAGTAGAAAGACAAGGGCTTTCAATGTCTACAAACTCACGGTCGGTTCTGCGATAGTAGGAAATGGTTTCATGGTGAAAAGCTTTTCTAAAGCCGTCACTGTAGTTTCCGTAATCACTCTTGAAGGCATGTGCTAAGGTATCACCTTCGGTCTCGAAAATCAGCCCTCTGCCATCACTATCACCCAAAAGCTGGTAAGCTCCCGTTGAACTGTTGTTTGCAGGAATGAACAGCATCTTCTCCGGTGGTTTGGCTGGCTTCTCGATACCTTCTTCCTTTCCTTTTTTGGCATTGTATTCGGCCATTTCCAATTCATAGTGTTGCTTATGGAGTTTAGCCTGTTCTCTCAATTCTTTGTGAACCGGATTCACCAACTGGCGGCAATGCACCAAGCGGCCTTTTCCTGCGGATGCTTGGGCTGTAATGAATAGGAACAGATTGGGGAAAACCCGTTTGCCATCATAAATGCCCGATACTTTGGGTAAACATGCACTGATAGCTCCGAGGGAACCGAGGAGTAGAATATCCCTTTCCTCTTTGGAAGTGGCAATCTCCACAACCTTTTGAAGAAATTCAGGAAGTTCAGGAAACATAGAATCGGAAAATGTCGGCATTTCTTCCGGTTCCTGATTTTCCCTCTGCTGTGGATGCTCTTGACTGCCGGTCAGTTTCTCCCTCTTGAAAGTACGCTGATCCTGCCGTTCTGCCCGTGGAGGCGTAATATCAATTCCTGCATCTTTGGTCAGGAAGAAAAAGGTTTTTAGTGAAACGCCATGACCTTTTGATTTCAAGCAATTGTCAAATTGCTTGTCGCACTCCGGAGCGGAATAGTCGGGGTAGAACTGGCTAACTCTATGAAATAGCGGCCGGCCATTCTCTCCAAATTCATCCGCAAAGGTGAAGCCGATATTAACCCAATCGCTGTAAGTGGAGGTAATATCAACCCGGTTAGCTTCAATGCTCTGGATGATGCGTTCTACTTCGTCTATTTGAGAATCTGAATTGAAAGTTGGTTGCTCAGTAACTTTTGGTTGCGGGGTTGGCTGATTAAGCCAATCCTGCGGATTGAATGTCTTTCTTTCCATGTCCTACAAGTATTTAGGATTGATGAATATTTCTGAATCATGCGGAAGGAAACATGCCCTTGAAATGTCCTTTCCGGATTGGTCTATTTCGAGTTGATAGGTGTGGGAAACGTAGTTTGCCACTGCCTTGAAATAGTCCTGGTGTTTTGCTTGCGTCAAGTGGATTGGAATTACCCATTTGAGGCCATCACCTGAAGGGGATATAAACAGTAGCTCTGTTTCAAAGTAATGGTCGTTGAGCAATGCCGCCTTGAGTGAAGGAATGTCTTCAATGTGGTCAAAATCGATTGTGAGCAAACCTGAATGTTTTTGAAGGTTTGCGTCATTGCGTTTGGAGAACGTGCCTGAGAAGGTCACATAATCAAAATTTTGAGCCTTGTACTTTCGGGCTTCCTTCGGGTCGGGAATGTTGCGTAGTGTACTGGTACACGAAGCAAATTCATTCCCTTTGATAAGGCGGTACACCTCAACTAAGGAGGCTTTCCGACTTGGTGTTACGTTGGTAACAGGCTTGGTGAAATAGCTGAAAACTGGCGGAGCCGGTTTGATTATTTCAGGAAGAGCAACCGCAGGTTGCGATTCTGCCTGTCTGTAAAAACCTTGCTGCTTACCGATACGCAAATGCAGTTCCTCATTCAGCTTGTCGAGAAGGGCTTGCCCTTCGAGGCTGAAATGCAATGCTGCAAAATCAAAGACATTGCCTTGTGCAATGACTTCTTCGGAATCGGTGTGCGTAGCGCAACCGTCAACCACTTTTACCAACAATGTAGGCTTGTCCGCATTGAAAGGGTTTTTCGCAGGTTTACAGTCCCTTCCCGAAAGGGAAAGGACTGTTTCACCCGGATAGTACTGTCGCAACACATGGGCATAGATATTCAGGCCGTAGTGCGTTTTGTCGAGAATGGCTTTTCTACTTACCTCCATAGTGCTTTGATTTTGAAGGTGAGTAATTGGATTCCAGCAAGGCTTCTATATCGGAAACCTTGTAGTAGAATTTACCATTGATTCGGCTGTAAGGAAGAACCCCACTATCCCGAAGGGATTGGAGGGTTCTTTTACTGATGTGAAGCGTTTGCATCACTACCTGTCCATCAATCCATTCTTCGCTGAACTGCTCCAAACGTGATTTATGGAAATTGAGGAGATAGGCTTTGACTGTTTTAATGTCTTGAGCGAGGGTCAAGATCATATCCATTAGCTCGTTCATAGCTTCACCCTCCCTTTCTTGATTAGGTAATCCGCTGCCCGTTGGTCTATTTCTTCCTGAGTGGAATTGCGGTTGCGAAGCAACCAGCTTTCCAACTCGCTTCTTTTGAAATAGAGCTTCTTTCCATTGGGCTTGTAGTGCGGAATGCTCCCTGCACTTGTCAACTTGTACAAGTGGGATTGGGAAAGCTCCAGATACTGACAAGCTTCATTGAAGTTTAAAACTTCCTTTGTGTAAATCCCCTGGCTCTCAATTAGGCGTTGGAGATTGTCAAGACGTTCTATTATTTCGTCCATTGTCTTACTTATTGAAGAGTTAGAAATGGACACTTGGCCAAATGTCATCCTTGATTGTCAAGGACATAGCAAAGGTCAGAAGGGGTCTCTGGTAGTCTTGAAAATGGAAATTTCAACCTGTGTAACAGGCTGAAATTCAGATACTTTAGGAGATGAGTGGAAATTTGAAATGGTAAATTGACAGAAAATTACCGCAATTTAACCGAGGGGTAAACTGGTGAGCCAGTACTGAGAGTCTATGTATTCCGCTAATGCTTCTGCATTTTGGCGGTAGTTTCTGAATTGTTTGTCGAGGTTGGTCTGATAGCGGTGGTCAAGGAATTTCCGAATATCAACGTCTTTAATCGCCTTCATTGGTTGAAAAGTGCGTGCATTGAAATATCCCTTCTTTATTAATTGGTGGTAGATGGCCGCAAATTCATTTTTCATTCCGTGCTTATCGGTGAAGTTGTAGTTCTCATCAATGTACCCATTTTGGAAAAGAGATTCTTCGAAGCTTGCAAAGCGAGTAGGCGTTTTAATGATGGTTTCATAGGGAAGAATACCCTTCGCATCATTTCTTACATCACCTGATATTGCCTTGAATAGTTTAGATGGTTGTGGTGCGGGTCGGGGGGCAGAAGGACTGGCAACCTGTATTTGTACCGCTTCGGCAATGTGTGAAGGATTTGGTGCCGTATGGTTGAAGTATGTCAGGTAAATATCATCTTCAGTAAGTGGTTCTTCTTTTAACTGATCAGGAAAGCACTCCTGAACTTCCATGTACAGGCGCACAAGCTGGTGTTTGAGGTAGCAGATAATGAAAGCTTCATCATTGGTGGAGGTGTTGGTTTGCAAGGTGCCAAACTTTGGATCGTATTGTTCAGGGCTGTAGTTCTGTTCCTGGATCACCTGGGCAATCTCCCGAAGCTTTTCATTGAGTGTTCTGGTCAATGCCATGTGAACGTGATACTTCTTGGCGTTGGCATTGATACTTTCATTCACCTGCTTGTGGAGGTGGTTCAGGTATTCAGTAGCTTCTGAATCTATCAGGGCTTGGAAGTATTTCCGCTTGTTGTTGAGTGCCTTGGGAAATGAAACTTCAAACTGGGGCTGTACCTGATAGAATGCTTTTTTAAGGTCGTTTAAATCCTGTTTAAACTTCAATTCCGAAACGCCCGACAATAACCACGGGCGAAGATCGAGAAACAGAATCCTGTTGTATGTTTCTAATGATGCGCTCATAGATTCAGTTTGATTTTGTTGGCGGCTTCCTTCTTCTTATCATCAATGATTTTGGCATAGACCTGGGTTGTTTTCAATTCCCTATGGCCTAAGAGCTTTGAAACCGTATAAATGTCTGTTCCTGCTGTAAGCTGTAATGTGGCGTAAGTATGCCGGGCGCAATGGAAAGTAATTGTTTTGGATATTCCGGCTTTCATCATCCATTGCTGCAATTTCAGGTTATGCCAGGCTGAATATTTCAGCCCTTTGAAAACCCTCTCGTCTTTGTCCTGACGTTCTCCAAGTAATCCAAAGGCTTGTTCTGAAATGGGCAAGGTTTCGGCTCCCTTAGTTTTCTTTTGTCTGAAACGGATATAGTACCCCATATCATTGGAGTGCTGCACTTCAGACCAAAGGAGTTTGTTTATGTCTGACCAGCGAAGCCCGGTAAGGCATGAAAAGATGAAAGCTGTTTTCATCTGCGGAATTTCACATTCTGCGTTTACTGCAGCTTGCAGCTCTTCCAGTGTCAAAAATTCTCTTTCCGGTTCACCTTGCTTGAATGCTTCAACTCCTTCACTCGGATTGGTTGGAATGATACCATCCTTTACGGCTTGCTTGAGTGCTGCCCTGAGTTTATTGAAATAGGAGTACTTGGAGTTTTGGGATAGTTTCTGTTCTCCGTGGGCTATGGCCTTTTTATCAAGGAAGTGTTTGAAGTCCTGGACAAATTGCCTATCCACTTCTGAGAAAGCAATGTCATAAGCGCAAAAGGCTTTCAAATGCTTGAGCATACTTGTCCAGTTCCCATGATTTCCGGGGCTGTCCTGCCTTTGGTTGGCCAGCAATTCAACATAAGCAAGGAAGCTGCCTTTTAGCTTCTCCTGATCCCGAAAGCCATAAACTCCGTTTTGGATTTCAATCTGTCGCTGTGCTCGAATGGTTTCGGCTAATTGCATAGTCTTTTTATTGACCTCTTTTTCCTCCTTTGTTCTGGCTTTCGGGTTGAGGTATAGTTTTAGATACTCTGTCTTTCTCTTGCCCTTATGGTAGTAGTCAAGATATAGGCTGGTTTGTCCGCCCTGGTTGCGTTCTCTTAGTGTTACCTTCATGCTTGAAAAAGTTTTTCGATTGCTGCTCTTTTGATGATAGTACGCCTGCCGATCTTGGCAGCCTGGATATTCCCGTTCTTAATTTGACGGTACAGGGTCATTCTGCTTGCTCCAAGGAGTTTGCAGGTTTCCGCAATGCTGAGGAAATCCTTTTCATTGACTTGCTCTTGGATGAACTCTTGTTTTTGGATTGCAGTAGGGGCTACCTCCTGGAGCTTGGCATCCCTTTGACGTTTTTTGTATGCACGTTTGGCGCAGTTGTCTCCGCAATATTGGGTCACCGTAGTTTTGGCAATAAACTCAGTTCCGCAGTGCTGACAGATTTTGGGTACTCGAATGTTGCTGCTCATGGTGTTTCCTTTTGGTGCTTGTTTCTGTATCAGAGTGTATCCCTTTGTATCGGGATGTATCTCTATGTAACATCAATTCGCCAGTGTTTAAAATATCTGTTGCTAACAACAAGTTTGTTGCTATCAGCAACAGATTAGAAACAAATATAAGTAAAAAATGGAAACTTAGCAACAAATAAAGGAAGTAAAAACCGCCCAAAAGCAAGTAAAAGAAGGGTTTAGTGTATCAATGGAAATGTAATTACTTTCCGATACAAAAATTAGCAAAGATATTCCCTAGCAATTCATCATTGGTGACCTGCCCGGTAATCTCTCCAAAATGGTAAAGCGCTTCGCGAATGTCTATGGCGAGCAGATCCCCGCTAAGACCTGCATCAATACCCATTTGTACTTTCTCGATCTCTTCTAAAGCTTTCAGTAGAGCGTCGTAATGACGGGAGTTGGTTACCAAGGTTTCGTTGTTGCGCAGCGCACCGGTATTTACAAATTGCAGTAATTGTTCCTTAAGCGCTTCAACACCGGTTCCTGTTTTTGCAGAAATAAGCAATACGGCCGATTTGTTGCCTTCGGAAAGAAGTGCGGCAAGTTGCTTATTGATCGATTCTTGCTCAGTTTCCGAAAGGTGATCGATCTTGTTGGCTACCAAGACCAATGGTTTGTCGGGGAAGCGATTGCGTATCTTTTGAATTTCTACCGTAAATAATTCGGCTTGATCTTTAAACTTCTCCGAATTGATGAGGTAAAGTACCACCTGTGCTTGTGCGATCTTTTCAAAGGTTTTTTTGATACCAAGCCCTTCAATAACATCTACGGTCTCTCTGATTCCCGCGGTATCTATAAACCGAAAACCAATACCACCTATCGAGATCTCGTCTTCGATAGTGTCGCGTGTCGTACCGGCAATGTCGCTTACAATTGCACGCTCTTCATTGAGCAAAGCATTCAGCAAAGTAGATTTTCCTACATTGGGTTCGCCCACGATGGCAACTGGAATTCCGTTTTTGATCACATTTCCGGTAGCAAAAGAATCGATAAGCCGTTTGAGAACACGAGTGATCTTAGTGATCAGGTTTTGAAATTCTTCCCGATTGGCAAACTCCACATCTTCTTCGGCAAAGTCGAGTTCGAGCTCGATAAGTGAAGCAAAATTGAGCAATTCCTGACGCAGCTGGGCGATCTCATTAGAAAAGCCGCCACGCATTTGTTGCATTGCGATCTGATGTGCGCCGGCGTTATCGCTGGCGATGAGGTCTGCTACAGCTTCCGCCTGACTCAAATCCATTTTCCCGTTGATGAAGGCGCGTAAAGTGAATTCACCGGCTTTAGCGGCGCGACATCCATTTCTGAATAAAAGCTGAAGAATTTCTTGCTGAATATAAGAACTTCCATGACACGAGATTTCAACCGTAGGTTCGCCGGTATATGAGCGCTTTCCTTTAAAAATGGAAACCAACGCTTCATCAATGATCCGGGAACCGTCCACAATGTTTCCTAAATGAAGCGTGTGTGAGTCTTGGTCGATAAGCTTTTTTCCGCTTTTAGCTTTAAAAAGATCAGAAACGATAGCAAGTGCTTCGGTTCCCGAAACTCTAATTACAGCAATAGCACCTGCTCCCGGAGCAGTAGCCAATGCAGCGATGGTGTCTTGAATTTGCATGCTGCAAAACTACAAAATAAGCCGCTGGCAACCGACCATAAAAAATCCCCGATAAACGAATTCATCGAGGATTTTCAACTAACTAACCAACCAAAAAAATCAAACTATGTCCCACAGTTGTGGGGTTTATTGTTACGACCTGCGGCTATGGTTTCCATAAACCGTAATGCGGTGCTTGTCTTTTGTAGTATTTCCTTTATAAATAGTTCCGGTCTGCTTATAGATGCGACCGCTTCTATCGTAGTGCATTTTTAAGTTTCCGATCCTATCCAAACGCCCTTTTTTATAGGTGACCGCTATGTCGCCAATGCGACCTACACGACCATTGCGATGATAATCAATACCCAGTCGACCTATTTGTGCAACCTGACCGTTACCATGGTATTGCACATAGCCCCTGCGGTAGTTGCGACCGGAATCATATACCGAATTGGGGTTGTAATACACCTGATTTACACGTCTACCATTAAGGCTGACCGATGCAGGTGGAAGGTTATAATCTAAAGTCCCGTCAGGGTAAATCAAAAACTCAACACCTTGTGTTATAAAAACGACAGGTTGCAAATAGAAAGCAGGAGATTCTGCTTTTGTGTGTAAACCAATGCTGTTTACTTCTGAAGCCTGTGCAGTAGTCGTGATCACAAAGCTTGCTGCTAAAAAGAATAACGTGCGTTTCATAACATTCATTTTAATAGACCGAACTTGAAGTTCTAATCTGTGTTCGTTAGGTATAATCCAAACTGCGTGCCAAAATCAAAAAAGACGTATTGATAGTATCTGAATAGTATTGAATTATGCTTTCAATGTGTTGTATATCAATAGTTTTTGATGAGTTTGTTTTAAATGAAAAAAGCGCGAAGAATATCCTCGCGCTTTAAATTTTTCATAAGTTTAATCAACTTTAGAGCTTGTCTTTAAGGTATTGTGCAGTATACGATTGTTTGTTTTTTACTATTTCTTCAGGAGTTCCGGCGGCGATAAGATGTCCCCCGTTTTCTCCACCTTCTAAACCAAGATCGATCACGTGATCTGCGCATTTGATCAGATCGAGATTATGCTCTACCACCAAAATAGAATGCCCCTTCTTGATCAATGCCTGAAAGGATGCCAATAACTTTTGAATATCGTGAAAGTGCAAGCCTGTGGTAGGTTCGTCAAAAATGAACAGGTTTTTCTCCTTAGTTGTTCCTTTTACTAAAAACGAAGCTAGTTTGATACGCTGTGCCTCACCGCCGGAAAGCGTAGAAGAACTCTGCCCAAGTGTGACATAGCCTAATCCTACGTCTTGTAAAGGTTTAAGCTTGCGGGTGATTTTATCCTGCTTGTGTTCTTTAAAAAAGGCGATGGCATCATCGATGGTCATATTAAGAATGTCATCGATATTTTTGTCTTCAAAAGTAACCTCGAGGACTTCTTTCTTAAAACGCTTGCCCTTACACACCTCGCATTCCAGATGCACATCGGCCATGAATTGCATTTCAATAGTGACTTCACCTTCTCCCTTACAGTGCTCACAGCGCCCACCGTCTACATTAAAAGAGAAATGCTTGGTCTTAAAGTTCCTGATCTTGCTCAGTTTTTGATCGGCATACAACGACCGGATGTCGTCATAGGCTTTGATATAGGTTACCGGGTTAGAACGTGAGGAACGACCAATAGGATTTTGATCAACAAACTCGATATGGTTGATGTTGTCAAAATTTCCTTCGATACCAGTCATTTGTCCCACTTTCTCTCCATAGCCGCCGGTTTCTTTCAGTAGGGCAGGATAGAGGAGCTTTTTCACTAAGGTACTTTTTCCACTTCCCGAGACACCGGTTACTGCGACAAAAACGCCTAGCGGAAAACGTACATCTATATTTTTTAAGTTGTTTTCCCGGGCTCCTTTTACGTCAATATAATACTTAGAGGTACGACGCTTTTCAGGGACCTTGATTTCTAATTCACCGTTCAGGTATTTTGCCGTGAGCGAATCACTTTTAAGAATTTCATCGTAGGTTCCCACAGCGACTACATCACCGCCAAAGGTTCCGGCTTCCGGACCAATATCGATGATCTCATCAGCGGCTTTCATGATGTCTTCGTCATGCTCCACGACAATTACCGTGTTGCCTAAATCCCGAAGATTTTGCAGTACTTCTATCAGTCGCTCGGTATCTTTGGGGTGTAAGCCAATACTGGGTTCGTCTAAAATATACATCGAACCTACCAGACTGCTTCCTAATGAGGTGGCAAGGTTGATGCGTTGCGATTCTCCACCAGAAAGTGTATTGGACTTTCGGTTTAAGGTGAGGTAATTCAAACCAACCTTAGCGAGGAATTCCAATCGACTTTCGATCTCAGTAAGTAAACGCTTCGCGATTTTGGTATCGTGTTCGCTCAGTTCTAGATCTTTAAAGAAGTCGGCAACTTTATTTAATGGAAGTTCCACAAGGTCGGTTAGCGTAGTGCCGCCGATCTTGACATAATTAGCTTCTTTACGCAGACGCTTACCACCACAGGTTTTACAACGCGTTTTTCCGCGGTAGCGTGAAAGCATCACCCGATTTTGGATCTTATAGGCTTTAGATTCTAAAAATTCAAAGAATTGATTAATGCCTTCAAAATATTGGTTTCCATTCCAAAGCAAATCCTTTTGTGCAGCACTTAATTCGAAATAAGGTTTGTGTATTGGAAAATCGAATTTATAGGCGTTGTTGACCAGTTGATCCCGATAGTAACTCATACTTTCCCCGCGCCAAGGAAATACAGCATTCTCATAAACGGAAAGCGCTGTGTTTGGAATAACCAGATCTTCGTCAATACCAATAACATCCCCATAACCTTCACACGTAGGACACGCCCCATACGGATTATTAAAGCTGAACAAATGCACGTTGGGTTCTAGAAAGCTCATCCCGTCTAACTCAAAACTGTTGCTGAAATGACGTTGTTTACCGGTGGTTAGATCTTCAATAAAAGCTTCACCTTTGCCTTCAAAAAAGGCGGTTTGCACAGCATCGGCAAGACGGTTGTAAAAGTCCTCGTCGTCTTTTTTAATGATGCGATCTACAACCAGAAAGAGCTTGTCTGTTTTTTTGATCGCATCAGCTTCATCAATACGTACCACCGTATCGTTTACCTTTATACGCGCATAACCTTGCTGCTGAAGAATATTGAGTTTTTCTTCGATCTTTCTTCCTTCTTCAACCAAAAAAGGCGCGAGCAGTAGGAGTTTGCTGCGATCTTCAAACGCCTTTACATAATTTACCACGTCGGTAACCGTATCCTTTTTTACTTCGTCTCCAGAAATAGGAGAGTAGGTCTTACCAATACGGGCATAAAGCAATTTGAGGTAATCGTAGATTTCGGTGGAAGTTCCTACCGTAGAACGCGGATTGGTACTGTTTACCTTTTGCTCGATCGCTATTGCAGGAGCAATACCTTTTATATAATCTACTTTGGGTTTGTTGAGCCTCCCTAAAAACTGCCGGGCATACGACGATAAGCTTTCTACATAACGTCGTTGTCCTTCAGCATAAAGGGTGTCAAAAGCCAGGCTTGATTTTCCCGAACCCGATAAACCGGTAATGACTACCAGTTTATTGCGCGGAATGATAGTATTAATATTCTTCAGATTGTGCAGTTTGGCCCCTTTGATGATGATATTTTCCTTAGGGTCTGCTTTAGCAACGTCGATGATCATAGCAATAAGTATAGGTGTGCAAAGATAATTTATAGGATTGATACGCGCTCAAAGATTTGCCCAACGTCCTGTTAATGTTAAAATTGTACAGGGGTATTTGTTTATTTGGAATGAAAGTTGTTATATTTGATTTGTATTAACATTAACATAACGCCTATATCCTAAAATTACTTTTTTAAAATTTCGACCGGTCCCCGGGGATCAACTTTAACCTACAAAAGTAATTTTATGGATGAAATCTTAACAACTGACGCTACTCTGGTAAGCAGCTACATTAAAGGCGACGAGGCTGCTCTTTCTATACTCATCTCGAGACATCAACAACGCATTTATAGCTTTATTTATTCTAAAGTCTATGACCGCGATGTAACCGAAGATATTTTTCAGGATACCTTTATTAAAGTAATTCGCACCTTAAAGCGTGGTGGCTACAACGAAGAAGGTAAGTTTTTACCTTGGGTGATGCGGATTTCGCACAACTTGGTAATCGATCATTTCCGAAAAAATAAACGTATGCCCAAATTTGACAATACGGGGGACTTCAATATTTTTTCGGTTTTAGGTGATCCTGATTTGAATGCTGAAAAGCGCATCATTAAAGATCAGGTAGAGGAGGATGTACGTAAACTTATTGAAGAATTACCCGAAGATCAGCGCGACGTATTGGTGATGCGGGTGTATAAGGATATGAGTTTTAAAGAAATAGCAGAGCGTACCGATGTGAGCATCAATACTGCTTTAGGCCGTATGCGCTATGCATTGATCAATCTGCGTAAGGTGATCGAAAAAAACAATATAGTTTTAACAAATTGAGATAGACTAAATCCAAAAAGTGTGCGTTATAAAGGGACTATTAACCAAACGACATTTAATGGAAAACATTTACTCAAAAAAAGCGAATACGCTTGACAACGATCTAAAACCATCTAAAGAGACGGTAGACCGTATCTTAAATTATTCTAAGGCTTTAAGTGTTATGAATACTAAATCGGGGAAGTTTGATAACATCCTCAATTAAACTGGAAAGACCCGCTCAACAGCGGGTCTTTTTTTAATTTAGTATTTAGAACTTACTACCAACGAGTAAGTATTTCTTTTACTTCTGGAGTCTCTGCTCTTAATTCAAATTGCGTTCTTAGATTATTTTCTAGGAGAGCAAATCGTTCAGATTTTTCAGGTATTTCTATCTGTTTAAAAGAATCGGAAAAGGCTTGAATACTCAATTTTCCTACTCTTAAATTCTGAAAAATATTGGAAATGAAGGTGTTCATTTCGGCTTCGCCAATTTCATTTTCCAGAATATTAAATTGTTCAGGAGAGATCAATAGCGCATTAAGCTCATTGTGGTTGCTGGCAAGCCTGTTTTCGGTATTGGCGGTTTTACTCTCAATAAACGAATTGAGGGTATTATATTGATTGGTACTGTACTTTTTGAGATAGCGCAATTTTACATATTTGGCTAGCGATTGCAGCAACATACGATCAAGCTGGGTTTCTGGTTTAAAAGCACCAGAAAGATAGTAGTAAGCTTCACCCTCACCAATCGCATCATCGATTTTTGCTACATCTACATTTTGAGAGGTATTGATGATGGTATTATATGAAGCTTCATTGCCATAAACCGGCGAACTTACCTGTGCATATACTACTTTGCTATCAGAAGTTACCCGAGTGATGTCTTGAAGAAAACCTCTAGTTTTTTCAAAAGTAGCTTCAAGCGCCGGGATTTTGTCTTGCGGCACATTGATATAATTGGCATATTTTCCTGGAGTATACTTTAGATTACCTGCCAATAAAATCATGTCGCCTTCAACCTGATCATTTATAAATGTCGTTCCGCTGGGTTGTGGTTTCCCCTTACCTAAATAGATGCTTTCACAATCGGTACAGTTTGCAGTGATAGCATAGGTATAATTAAACGGATTCATATAATCTGAAACATTACTCGACTTGTTTACGATTTCAGGATACCACTTGTCTGCATTGGTCGCTCGTAACACTCCGTTGGAATAAACCAACTGACCTTTGTAGCGTCTCGCACTTTTAGGCTTGTCAAAGTTTTTGAACTTGCCTTCAGTTTCTATAGTGAGCGTAGATTCAGGTGTAATAACGACCTCACAACCTACAAGTACCGTATAGATCAAACAGTCGTTGCAGTTTTGCGGTACTTTGCTTGATGCGATGCGGTTTCCGTTAAGTTCGATAGATTTTACCTTGATATATTCGTTTAACCGAAACGATAAGGTCTGTGTATCTACGGGCAAGTTGCTCAGCGTATACGTGGCATCTATAGTTTCATCCTCGAGTGAGATATTCACCGTTCCATCGAGGTGGCTCAGCTTTTGAGCAAAACTCAAATTCACAAGTAAAAGACAAAGTATAAGGGCCTTAATATTCATAGCTAACGTATTCTTTAGATCAAATATAGGTAGCCTGAATTAATCCGTTGAGAAATAACCGATTCTGTGTTTTTAAACGAGCTGAACGGTCGTTGGTCTAAATTGTAAGATTAGGTTTGGTTTTGAGGGAGCTTTTTAAAGACAAACGCAACAGAAGTGCCAGAAATTTAGAACTTAGTACAAGGATATTGTAGGAAGAACATAAGGGAAATGAGCCTTTTAAGCAGCTTTACTAAAAAGCGTTGGTTAATTTTAATAAAACTTTAACATTTCTTATAATTAAGCTTTGATGTAGACAAGACAGGCTCTTCCTGAGTTTAAGCGTACGCTTTTGCGCGTGTAGGCTGCACCTTCATAGGCATCGGTGATCAAAAGTTCCGCTGAAGTTATTTCGTAGCAAAATCCACCAATGCTATCGTTTGGATTCCCCGTATATTCGGCAATAAAATAGGTGTTTTGTTCCAGACTGTTTTCAGGCAGGTTGATAGTACTCAAAATATAACTGCTCAGGCTGTCTTGATGTCCGCTTAAGGTTCTGCCATACAATTCCTGCTGGATCTGCCGGTCCTGTAGCGTTCCGTAGGAAAAAATAAATACTGAAGTTTCTGCTGAAGAACCCATAAGCTTTAGCGTTTCAGTGTAAAATGTCCGGAATGTGTTGAAATACTCCCGTCGTTGCGTGTGAGTTTTACTTTGTACCAGTATTCATCTGATGGCAATGGTTGATCTCGCGTGCTTCCATCCCAGCTTGCATCGAACGTGTGAAGCGTTTTCAACAATTTCCCAAATCGGTTAAAAATCTCAATGCGCACCTGTGTATACAACGAAGCATCCAATCCTAGACTTCCCCAGCGATCGTGATATCCGTCATTATTAGGGGTGAAGTATTCAGGGAATCCTAATACTGCAACCTCTATACTGCTTATACCACAACCGTTTTTATCACGGATAAATAAAGTATGAAAACCGGGGCGCACGTCATCAAAAACCGGAGCATCCTGATAAAAGCCTATCGCATCGCCCAAAGCATATTCATAAGCACCTACGCCTAATAATGAAGGGTCGAGAACCCGAATTTGGTTTCTTCCGTTCTCTTGTATAACTTCAATATTGTCACCGGTGATGGTCGCAGCTTCTGAAGCGATAACTTCAATAGTTTTTACTGCAGATGCACAACCATACGAAGTAAACGCCTGTACGCTATACATCCCGGGTTGGTTGACGGTAATTTGAGGTGTGATGCCAACAACAGTGCCTGCCGCATCCTGCCACACATAATCATAAACATCTTGAGCGTTGCTCGTTTCTAAGGTAAACGATGATGCATTACTGCAAAACTTTCCTTCATTTAATACGTCAAATTGAGGAACGGGTTCAACCACAAGGCGCAAATGCGGACCAACACCAAAACAAGATCCGGAATCGGCATCATCTACACGAACAAACAGGATTTGCTCGTCGGCAGTTTCGTTACGGTAGCTGTTTTGTGACAGGATTTCATTTTGTTGTAAAAGTGCATCAGTCTCATTACGAAAATAAGACACTGATAAATTTTGTCCTGCCGGAAATTGATTCAGCATAGCAGAAGATGCCTGTGTGAGATCAAAAGTGGCCATTCCATCCGCTACTTCATCTGCATCACACGTAGTAAGTGTATAACTGAAGCTGTCTGGGAACGAGGTTGTAGATACTTGCAGGTTCACTTCGGTTACGTGAAAACAGCCGGAAGCATTAGAAGCGTAGGCATAAATCGTATTTCCGGAGGCATTGTTATAAACACCAGCTAAAACATTGGATCCAGAATTGGTGTCGGCATCAAAACGGGTACTGTAAAACACAACATCTACGGCGGTATTGGTTGTAAGTTGTGGGATGATGCTATTCAAATTAAAATCGGTAAAGCCGTCTGGAGTGCCGTCTTCATCACAGTTTGAAAAAGTGATCTGGCCCGGTGTATTCACTTCAGGGAGTACTTCGGCAACTACAGTTCTGCGTATTCCCGTACTACACCCGGGAGCTTCTCCTGCCAGATAGAAATTAGTTGTAGTACTAATCGAAGGATTGAAGTTGGCTCCGGTATGCACAAGATTTCCGCCGGTAGGCGCATCATACCAGTTTAAGATTCCCGTGGTTGTAGTGGCAGTTAGGTTTACCGTACCAGCCCCACATCGGGAATCACCAGTGGCGGTCGTCACCGGAATACGAACAGTGGTTGAGGCTGCAATTTGTAATTCGGGATCGCCCGGCATACCACCATATTCTACAATATACCCTTTCGCCTGAAAGGCTGGACTTGTTTCTCCGGTGGTTCGTAAATCATTCCAGGAGCCTTCAATACCGATTCCCGGAGCGGTGATGTGCGCATAGTCTTCACCGCCATTTGTATTATTCGGTTCGCCAGAATTCCAATAGGCAAAAGTAGTGGTGGTACCACCCGGTCCGCCACGCCAGAATTCTACACCGCCAGCCAATCCTTCGGGACCGGTGACCCATTTCCAGACGCCTTCCTCAGCTTCATCTGTACCGCCTATCCAACCCGCACCCTGCGTTTGTTCTCCACAAAGCACAGCTTCGTCTAGCGAAGTGATTGTCGCCAAATAGCCTTGCAGACCATAATAGGTACGTGCCTGAGCATCGGCGCGCGCATCCTGCCAGGTGATGAGATTATCGGCTACATATTCATAATAATGACCGGAAGAAGGGAGGTAGTTGGCCTCGCCAATCGTAATAGAAAATTCTCGGGCGCCACTTACATTTGCTTGGCTGTTGCTATAGGTGACCGCTTTTACGGCATTGATAATTTCGCTGGTAGTAATTCCAGAAGAAAAGCTCATAGTGAGTTTTCCTGCGGAAGCATCAAATGCTGAAGTAATATTGGGAAAGCTGGCGTTGAGCTCAAGAAGATCGGTCCCTTGCTCGTAGCCTGAAGAGATCTGAACGTATAAAGCATTTATTACGGTGCCACCGTTGTTCACTAGATCAAAATCGGTAACAATAGGAATACGAGATTGCGGACAATAAATCTGATCACCCGAGGCGGTTAATTCTGGATTTTGGGCGAAAAGCGTCCAAGTGAAAAATGCAAAGCAGCATAAAATTTTCAAATGCTTAGGGAGCTGGATCATAGTTTAATTCTCAAATTGTATTGCTTGGTAGGATCCGGCATCACTGCGCTCTGGGCGCGCTACACCTAAAAGGTCAACAGGGACCTGAGTGCTTCCGGTGGTATTACCTAAAGTTTGTGCGGCAGAACCTTCACCGATTCGGTAGTCGTTGCGCGCGATGTTTCTGAAATCAGGGATGGAATTCAATAGAACATCCTGATAAAGACTTTCATTTTCAAAAGCATAGTTAGGCCTTCCTTCAAAATCTCCAAAAGTATCTTCAAAACGGATCAAGGTATTCTGAAATTGAAACTGGAAGGCGGCCGAAGCTACCGAAGTAAGCCCGAGTTCCCTGGAGGCGCTTCCATAGATGATGCAATTGATAAACGTTGCGGTTTCAAGATCTGCGACAAAAAGTTCGTCTTCGGTCTCTAAAAAGTTATCGATCTGAACTGCTGGCGTATTGCGAAAACTTTGATCCCAATAATTGGCAAAGGTACTATGCGTAAAGGAATAATTTCCACCTTGCCGAAGCCAAAGGTTGGAAATCCCCGAATTACCAACCACAAGATTTTCACCCGCGACTGCTGCATTTACAGCATACAAACCCACAGCCGAGCTGTTGTAGATCTGAACATTTTTAAGCTCCAGATTGCGATCGGTATTTCCTGAATGACCATCGGCCAGAATGCCGATTTGACTGTTCTTTATTGTGGTATGTTGAAGCAATCCTGTACTTCCCGGCGTAAACCAAATCGTATTCCATTGCCCGGGAACGTTGCCGTATTCCGGCTCCAGGCGATCGCCTTCAAAGATGATTTCTTGTTCAAGTGCTTGCTGATCTTCACTTAAAAGGCCGTGGGCTTGCAGATGGGCTTCATTGGCTACGATAATCCCGCTGTTTTCATGAAAATGTAAGCGGGCTCCGGCCTCAATTTGCATGGTTTTTCCTGAAGGCACACCGGCATAACCGTAGATCACATAAGGTTTTTCATTAGTAAATCGCAGTTGCTCCTCTTTGAGTAAAAAGCCCTCCACGCTGATGGGATTGCCGGAAGCATCTGTACCGATTTCTAGAGTTTCTTTTATGCCCGAAGCATTCCTTGAAGGAAATAGAAAAATAGCATCTTGAACCAAAGTAACCAAAGCTACTTCTTGGGTATTTCCGGAGGATTCAAACTGCAATTGATCGGTGTAGAGTAGTGCATTTTGATCTTGGTCGAGATCTATTGTAGCTTCAATAAAGATAAAAATGCTATCCTTTGCGCGAATTTCAACGTTTTCAAAAGTTTTTCCGGCGAGACCGTCAACATTAAGCCGATATTTGGAGTTTTCGCCTTGCGCAAGTCCTACACGCGGAATGGAGATCAAATCATTAGACCTATTGAACACTTTAAGACTGTAGGTGCTGCTGCCAATAGTAGAAAAAACAGTGTCTAAATAAACGGTGTCCCTAGAGAATTCAAGGTTTCCGGAGCTTAGTCGCGGCTCAAAATCTTCTCTGCACGAACTTAGCAAAACGATGCTAAGAAGAGCAGGAATCAAGCGCAGACTAAGGAGGAACGTGTTTTTCAAGGATTATTTCTTAACGAGTTGTATTTCAAAAAGCTTATCCCAATGCTTGCCGGTAACATAGAGTTTATTGGTTTCCGGATTGAAAGCAATACCGTTAAGCACTTCGTTATCTTTATCTTGAATCGAGTTGATTTCTTTTTTAAGCGGTCTTAGATCTACAACGCCTTCGATCGCACCGGTTTCAGGGTTGATGATAGAAATGCTGTCAAACTGATAACTGTTGGCATAGATCTTTCCGTTAACCCATTCAAGTTCATTATATTTTGAGCGTAATTTTTTAGAGTCTACTACTTGAATGTAATCTTGTTCTGCGAGCGTTTCCGGGTCGAGAAGCCAAATTTTTTCAGTACCGTCAGACTTATAGACCACACTGCCGTCGTTACACAAACCCCAACCTTCTTTGCTTCTTCCATAATTGAAGGTTTTGGTTTTTTCTAAGCTGTTTACATCATAAATAAAGCCCACATTTTCACGCCAGGTCAATTGAATGATCTTATCATTTACGACGGTAAGCCCTTCTGCAAAGTATTTTTTATCGAGATCGATACGTTCTAAAATGGCTCCGGTTTCTAATTCGGTTTTGAGTAGGCCAGATTCGCCATACTCGCCAACACTTTCATATAAAATCCCGTCGTGAAATTCTAATCCCTGCGTGTAGGAAGTCGTATTGTGCGGGTACGTGTTGATGATCTCATAGGAGTAAAGCGTGGGTGTGTTGGCAGCAACAAAGAGGAGTTGGGTGTCAATGATTGCCTGTTTTCCTTCAGCAAAAATAGCGGCGCTAAGTTTTTTCTCTCCAAGTTTCTCGACTTCAAAGTCGGTGGTTAAAGCCGTAAGATCTGTTTTAGAACCTAAAATCTTTCCGTCCAGTTTATAAATGACCGAATCGATAGCAACATCGCCTTTAGGTTGTAGGGTGACGGTAACTGTTTCACCATTTTTGAGGCTCTTTTCAGGTTTGTCAAGGGTTAATTTGAAGCTTTTGCTTAAATCTTTTCCGTTGCCGCATGACAAGACAGTAAGACTTAAAATTAAGACTACGAGAAGGTTATAGCTGCGCATGAAGTTTTAAATTTTGAGGTCAAGTTAAATCAATAAATTCAGTTAAAAAAACGTTTGGTTTAGTGTTCTATTGCTGTATATTTGCACCCGGCAAGTCCTACACAACCAGCTCCTGTCGAATTCCCCCAGGGCGGGAACGCAGCAAGGGTAGATGGTCGTAGCGGTGTGATGTAGGTAGCTTGCCTTTTTTTATGCCCTAATATTGCGTATTTTCCCCGCTCTAAATTTTAAGTATGTCTCAAGTAGTCTTGATCACAGGAGCCTCTTCAGGAATAGGAAAATCAATCGCCGAATTTTTAGTAACCAAAGGTTTTACCGTTTACGGAACAAGTCGCAACCCCAAACAGCCGGAAGTAAATGGCGTGCATTTTCTTGCGCTCGACGTGACTAAACCAGAAACCATCGCTACAGCGATGGAGCAAATTCTAGAAAAAGAAGCGCGTGTAGATGTCTTGATCAATAATGCCGGAAAAGGAATAACAGGACCTTTAGAGGAAATTCCCGAGGAAGAACTCAAGTCAATTTTTGAGACTAACTATTTTGGTCCTTTACGCGTGATCAAGGCAGTTTTGCCAAGCATGCGGAAGCAGGGCAGCGGCCTCATTATCAACGTGACTTCTATTGCGGGTTACATGGGCTTGCCGTACCGAAGTGCATACTCTGCAACCAAAGGAGCTTTAGGCTTGACCACCGAAGCTTTGCGCATGGAACTCAAAGAATTTAATATCAAACTAACCAATGTCGCACCCGGTGATTTTGCTACCAATATTGCAGCAGGACGTTACCATGCGCCATTAAAACAAGATTCGCCCTACGCAGCAAACTACGGGAAATCTTTAGCCTTGATGGATGAACACGTTGATCACGGTGAAGATCCTCAAAAAATGGGGGAAGCGGTTCTTGCCATCATCAATGAAAAAGAACCAGCTGTACATTATAAAGTGGGCGCCTACATGCAAAAGATCTCTGTATTCTTAAAAGGTGTATTGCCGAGTAAAGTATATGAGCGCCTGTTGCTTAATCATTACAAGCTTTAGACTTAAGGTTAAATTAGTGTGAAATAAACACTTATATTGGTTTTAAATCCGTAGTTCTTAAAAATTAACGATTTTATTGCGTAATTTTGAACTACAAATATTAGATAATCTAAATTCTTCACATGAAATTTTTTATTGATACAGCAAATCTAGACCAGATTAAAGAAGCACAGGAACTAGGAGTTCTTGACGGTGTAACTACAAACCCATCATTGATGGCAAAAGAAGGAATCACCGGTAGAGAAAATATATTAAAGCACTATGTAGATATCTGTAACCTTGTTGATGGAGATGTAAGTGCCGAGGTGATCGCTACAGACATCGACGGAATGATCAAAGAAGGTGAGGAGTTGGCTGCACTTCACGAGCAAATCGTCGTGAAAATACCAATGATCAAAGATGGTATTAAAGCCTTAAAATATTTTAGCGATAAAGGAATCAAAACAAACTGTACCCTTGTATTTTCAGTAGGACAGGCATTATTAGCGGCTAAGGCAGGAGCAACGTATGTGTCTCCATTCTTAGGACGTCTTGATGATATTTCGACTGATGGACTTCAGTTAATTTCAGATATTCGTTTGGTTTATGATAACTATGCGTTTGAAACACAAATTTTGGCAGCTTCTGTACGTCACACAATGCACGTAATTGACTGCGCAAAATTAGGATCTGATGTAATGACAGGACCTTTAAGCTCTATCGAAGGCTTATTGAAGCACCCACTTACAGATATCGGGCTAGAAAAGTTCTTAGCAGATTACAAAAAAGGAAACAGTTAATAGTTTTTCTTAAAAGTATAAAACTTAAAAAGCCTGCTCACAAGAGCAGGCTTTTTTATTGGTAGTGTTCCGATCCTGAAATAAGTTGTTGCAAATTCTACTTAATCAGAAACTATTTTTTTCTGTAAAGTAATTATCTGTTCAAGCCTTGCAGGAGTTCGTTTTCAAAATTAGAACTGAAAATATTGGCGTGTGCGTTGATGATGATTCCGTTACGATCTACAATAAAGGTTTTTAAAAGGGAATTTAGTGCGAGATCTTTAGAGAGTTCATCAAATTTATCTGTGAAATAATACTGTTTGGAGACATCAAAATTATAACGCGCAATAGTCTTTTGCCAATGTTCAAAGGTGTCGTTCACATTAATCGCAATATAGGTGTACTCCGGATATTTTTTCTGCAGGGAGCGTGCAAGTTTTTGAGCTCTGATGGCGTGTGATTTTCGGGACGAAGACCAAAAGAAAATAAAAGAGGGTTTGTTGATAATCGCATCAAAATTAAGCGTGTCGCTGTCTATATTGATGAGTTTCTCGTTAGGGATACGCTTACCGGTTTCAATATTCTTGTTGGCTTCATAAAGTGATTTGATGATAAACTTGTCGTCTTTAGAAGCAATACGTTCCATATACATATCATACAGCGTTTGACCTCCTTTTTTATCGTTGCTGTTTGCCAAGTAATCGCGTATGGTTCGGGTGAGTAAAAAGCTTTCAACCGAATCATTATCAACTTCGGTCTCTATAAGGCGCAGCTTATGTAAATTGTGGGTGAAAGAAAGCGGATCGTAAGCTTCCTGCTTGTAGTAGTCTTTAAAAGCGGCCTGGTTGAAATAGTTGATGAGGAAACGTTGATAACTGTAGAGCTCCAATAAACTCGCATCGTTAAAATCAACTTCCTCACGATAATCGTAAAAGGATTTAGGCAGACTTTCTAAAAACGTAACGCGATCAACGCCAAAGTGTGACATTGGGTATACCTCTTTACGTGCATAGAAGTCGTAATTGACGATGGTATTGGCAATTTTTTCAAAGTAATTGTCAGAAGTATTCTTTTTAAAAAAATCATCAACCAGCGCCTGACGTTCTTGTTTTAAACTCGCAATACTTCTGTTAAAGGTTTCGGGGTCTTGTTGATAGATCTCCTCTTGCAGCATCAGCTCATTCTCGTGCTCATTTTTTAGGAATAGTTCTACCATCAAGTTGTTTTGAGGCGCTCCGTATCCAGAAAAGGTGAGTGTCTCATCAAACTCGTAAGTATTCACCCGTAACATAATACTGTCGTTAGGTTCGAGGTAGATGATCTGACCTTCGTTGTGAAAGATTTGATACAGTCCTTTTTCAGGATCTTGAATTTCGTAGAGAAAGCGGTTGTTTTGGTCTAATCGGATCGTATCAACAAGCATATCATTCTTGCGCAACACTACAAAATTAGACGTAGGATTAACGATCTCACCTCCTAAGTAAGTCCCGTAATCGGTTTTGTGTGCTTTTTCAGAACAACCTATTAAGAATAGGGATAGACAGGTGGCTAGAAACAGCTTAATGCTCATAAAAGGTTGAGATAGAGGTAATGCAATAGGTTAAAAATTAAAAATTGCTTCAAATGTATAAGTGACACTTGATGTGGGCTGTTAATTACGCGTTAAAACATACAATTAAAAAGTTAATGTTTCTTCTTTTAGTTGAATAGCTGTACTTTTGCAAATCACTATAAAATCAGGCTTTAAGCATATGTTATCAGTATCAAATTTATCTGTACAGTTTGGAAAACGCGTTCTGTTTGACGAGGTTAACGTATCGTTTACTCAGGGCAATTGCTACGGAATTATTGGGGCAAACGGTGCAGGAAAATCTACATTTTTAAAAATAATCTCAGGAAAGGAAGAACCTACCAGCGGTCACGTACATCTGGAACCGGGAAAACGCATGTCTGTATTAGAACAGGATCACTATGCATACGATGAGCACACGGTACTTGAGACGGTGCTTATGGGTAATAAGCCGTTGTTTAAGATCAAGAGCGAAATTGATGCCTTGTATGCCGATTATTCTGATGAGAATGCAGAGCGCATAGGTGAACTTCAGGTAGAGTTTGAAGAAATGAACGGTTGGAACGCAGATAGTGACGCCGCAGCATTACTTTCTAATCTAGGTATCGCAGAAGATTTGCATTACAGCCTGGTTAAAGACCTAGATGGTAAGCAAAAAGTACGCGTCTTACTTGCTCAGGCTTTATTCGGTAATCCCGATGTGTTGATTATGGATGAGCCTACAAACGACCTGGATTATGAAACCATCAATTGGTTAGAGAATTTCTTAGCCAATTATGAAAACTGCGTCATCGTGGTTTCTCACGACCGTCACTTCTTAGATGCGGTTTGTACCCATATTTCAGATATTGACTTTGGAAAAATTTCTCATTTCAGCGGAAACTATACGTTTTGGTATGAGTCTTCTCAGTTAGCTGCACGTCAGCGTGCACAGCAAAACAAAAAGGCCGAAGAAAAGAAGAAAGAGCTTGAAGAGTTCATCCGTCGTTTCAGTGCAAACGTGGCAAAAAGTAAACAGGCAACTTCGCGTAAGAAGATGATCGACAAGCTTAATGTAAATGAGATCAAGCCGTCGAGCCGTAGATATCCTGCCATTATATTTGAACGCGAGCGTGAAGCCGGAGATCAGATTTTAAATATTGAAAAATTAGCGTCTTCAATAGATGGTGAGATATTGTTTAAAAACGTAAACCTTAACCTTGCTAAAGGCGATAAGGTGGTGGTGTATTCTAAAGACAGTAGAGCAACCTCAGCGTTTTATGAGATCCTAAACGGAAAGCAAAACGCGCTAGAAGGAAAATTTGAGTGGGGAGTAACAACCAATCAGTCGTATCTTCCGGTAGACAATCAAGAGTATTTTGATAATGAATTAACCTTGGTAGATTGGTTGCGTCAATATGCAAAAACCGAACAAGAGCGTGAAGAGGTGTATTTGAGAGGCTTTTTAGGGAAGATGATTTTCTCTGGTGAAGAAGCTTTGAAAACATCAAATGTACTTTCCGGAGGAGAAAAAGTACGTTGTATGCTAAGTAGAATGATGATGCAGCGCGCAAATGTGTTGATGTTTGATGAACCTACAAACCACTTGGATCTGGAATCGATCACGGCGATAAACAACAGTCTGAAGAATTTTAAAGGAACCATTTTATTGACCACCAGTGACCACGAGTTTGCACAAACCGTAGGGAATCGTATTGTGGAGTTGACTCCAGGAGGAGCTATAGATCGTTATTTAACTTTTGATGATTATATGAACGATCCTAAAATAAAAGAACAACGCGAGCAAATGTATGCTGTAGAAGCATAAGTTGAGCGAATGTATAAAGCAAAAAAAATCCGTGGTGTGAGCCACGGATTTTTTTGTTTTATACTGATTGTATTTACTTTCTCATAAAATGTCTAGCCAGCGTAAATGCACAAAAAACAGCGATAAAACTGCTTAGAGCAATGCGATAGGCAGGCAGTTCTTCTCCTTGTGTAAGCGGGTAGAGTCGCCATAACGAGTAAATGAGTAATCCTGCGTTAAGAGCAAGATTAAAAAAAGAACGTTTGGGTTTTTCTTCTTTTTGAATAAGTGGCCGTTCTCCTGTACGCTCTGTGTTTTGACGGTCTGTAAGTCTGCGGGTTTGTGTTGCTTGTTCCTCAAGTTCAGCATCGGTGAACTTGGGTTCTGAAGTTGTTTTTTCGATAATATGTTTGGCTCTTAATAAGTTATCTTTTTCTACAAATAATAAAACACCACGATCATAATTACTGCCAAAACCGGCGCGTATCGCACTCTCGTGATCATTACGAATTACACTATTGATACCGGCTTCATCCAGTTTGTTTTTGAGATGATTGACGTTTATTTCAGAGCCGGTATACACGCGCTCGTACTTAGAATCTTTAATCATTGAGCTTTATCGTATTGACACTTCCATATGGCGGTGTTGAAGTTTTTACCCAGTGCAAAACCATAGTAAATTACGATGGCCGCAATAGATTTGAACATAAAAAAGAAGACCATCACGTCCTGGCTAAAACTTTGCTCGGGAGCAAATAGCCCATCCGGAACTAAAAGTGTTGCCAAAATACTTGAAAGCATAATGGTAAAAACTAAGGTTTCAAAAGTTTTAAACGGCCACATCATCAATTTGCGCAAGGGATGTAAATCCTTACCCCATTTGTGAATGAGATAATAATAACCATTTCCCATCGGAGCAAAAAGTAAGGGGTCGTCGGTTCTACTTAGCACAAACATTTTTGAAGGCGCCATAATTTTAAAATTAGAAAGCGCGGTCTCATGCTCTTCCTCTAGGTGTTTAATTTCATCAAGGGCTTCCTGTGGATAGGTTCCTTTAAAAAAATGCGTATCTAAAAACCGAAGTCTGTAATCTACACAGATTTTTTTGATGCTCTTTTCATGAAATATACGAGCTGAGTCAAGTTTGGCAAAATCCAATACATTTGGAAGTTGCTCACTTGAATTTTGCTTCAGCTGATCTAAAATACGCGCATTGCTAGAAGGCGTTTTATTTAGAAATTGATTAACCCAGTTTATGACTTTAGAATCTCCGGCATTGGTATTGTGAAGTTGTTCACGAAGTAATTTTTCGTGAATATTAGTTCTTTTTAACAGCATCATTCCTCTTTTTGAGTTTTAAAGGTAACTATTTGAAGACTAACGCACAATACGGCAAATGCTAAAAATCTAGCGCAGTTCAGCATTCAGGCTTTTCTCAAAGCGCTGCTGCAGCTTGTTCATGATTTTGTCAATTTCTTTATCGGTCAGGGTTTTGTGTTCGTCCTGAAGTGTAAAACTCACCGCATAACTCTTTTTGCCTTCCGGAAGATTTTTACCTTCATACACATCAAACAGCGCTACGTTTTTAAGCAGTTTTTTCTCCACCATATAGGCTTCTTGATAGATCTGATCAAAAGTAACCTCTTGATCGAGAAGCAGCGCAAAATCGCGACGCACAGCCGGATTTTTAGGAATTGGAGCAAATTTGATTTTGTTCTGCTGAACCAAATCTAAAATAGTATCCCAATTAAAATCTGCATACAACACTTCTTGTTCGATATCAAAGTGATTACGAATGGCTTTAGAGACCAGGCCAAAAGAAACCACTTGTTTTTTCTGAACGCTGTATTCTAAACCTTCAGAAAATTGAGCGTCTTTGAGTGGCTTAACCTTCCATTGAGCAATGCCTAAACGAGAAAGTACAGCTTCAACATTTCCTTTTAAATTGAAAAAAGTGGTGTTCTGTTGTTGCTGAAACCAGTTTTCAGCATTTTGTTTTCCGCTTAAAAGCAGGGTTAAATGCTTATGCTCTTCACGACCACCCGGGAAGTTGTGATAGCTTTTTCCGAATTCAAACAGCTTTAGATCAGGCTGGCGACGGTTACTATTAAACGCAACAACTTCAAGTCCTGAAAATAACAACGACTGACGCATCACCGAAAGGTCAGTACTCAGCGGATTGAGCATCGTTACATTATAATCTTCTTTGAACGCGTCATTAAGCGATGCATAAACCGGTGTGGTAAGCGAGTTATTCAGGATTTCATTGAAGCCTAAAGACGCCAATAAATTCCCGGTAACCTGCTGAATTTTATGATCTGCAAAGCGGCTGCTTTTAGAAACTGAAGCATTAAGCTTTGACTTAAACTGAATTTTATTGTATCCATAAACGCGTAAGATCTCTTCGATAACATCTACTTCACGAGTTACATCATTACGATAAGCGGGAATCGTCATCCCAATGCCAGACTCGGTGATGTTATTGATCTTGATATCCAGAGAAGACAAGATCGATTTAATCGTCTCTTTGGGGATAGCTTCACCAATAAGTTTTTCTGCACGATCAAAATTGAGAACTACCTGATGATCTTCGATCTTTTTAGGATAAAAATCAACAACATCACTGGTAACTTCGCCTCCTGCACATTCTTGAATTAGGAGTACCGCGCGTATTAAAGCATACTCGGTGATATTAGGATCGATCCCACGCTCAAATCTAAAAGACGCATCTGTATTCAAGCCGTGGCGCTTAGCTGTTTTTCTAACGCTTACAGGATCAAAGTATGCACTTTCTAAGAAGATCGAAGTAGTACCTTCGGTCACGCCGCTGTTTTCTCCGCCAAAAACTCCTGCGATACAAAGTGGTTTTTCAGCATCGCAAATCATCAAGTCTTCTTCGTGCAGTTCGCGTTCAATACCATCAAGAGTAGTGAATTTGGTTCCTGCTGCAACGGTTTTAACATTGATTTCTTTACCAGCGATCTTGGCCATATCAAAGGCGTGAAGCGGCTGACCCAATTCGTGCAAAACATAATTGGTAATATCTACCACATTATTTTTTGGCGTAAGCCCGATGGCCTTAAGTCTGTTTTGAATCCACGCCGGAGATTCTTTTATAGTAAGACCACTTAGCGTGATCCCGCAATAGCGTGGCGCTTTTTCATTATTTAGTACCTGAACGCTGATTTTTTGCATTCGGTTGTCAATTCTAAACGAACTGGTTGACGGGGTGATGAATTCAGGATGTACACCAGATTGAATGAGACCTGCACGTAGATCTCGCGCAGTACCCATATGGCTCATCGCATCAGAGCGGTTAGGCGTCAGACCAATTTCAAAAACAATATCGTCTTCGATCTCAAAAATTTCAGCAAGCGGAGTACCCGGTTTTAGATCTTCCTCGAGAATCATAATGCCATCATGACTTTCGCCAAGACCGAGTTCATCTTCGGCACAGATCATTCCGTTGCTTACCTCACCGCGTATTTTACCTTTTTTGATTTTCCAAGGTTCTCCCTTATCATCATAAAGCGTGGTGCCTACGGTTGCTACAGGAACCTTTTGACCGGCATCAACATTAGGAGCTCCGCAAACAATTTGTACAGGTTCTCCATCTCCCAGATCAACAGTGGTAAGTTTTAGACGGTCTGCATTAGGGTGTTTTACACAAGTCAATACGTGACCTACCACAATGCCTTTAAGACCTCCTTTTACGCTTTGAAAAGGTTCTATACCTTCAACTTCAAGACCAAGATCTGTCAATAAATTGCCGGTTTTTTCGGCATCCCAATCAATATTTATAAACTGTTTTAACCAGTTGTAGCTAATCTGCATGCTTCTATTTTTGAAAGCGCAAATATACTATTTACGCTGCTTTTTTAATCAAATACTTGAGGTTAATCACGACTTAAAACCATTAGTTTTTAACATTGAAATCAGGATATATAATTCCAAATATTTTTAAATTTCATTACCTGAGCATAGGTCTTACGTACGGGTAAGTTTTCAGGTTGCGCCAGTTGCGGATCTTCTTTCAATAGGGCTGATGCATAATTCCGCGCAATTTTCATGACTTCGTTATCCTTTACAATATCAGCGATTTTTAGATTGAGCACGCCACTTTGTTGAGTTCCCATAATGTCTCCGGGACCGCGAAGCTTTAAGTCAACCTCTGCGATTTCAAAACCGTCGTTGGTTTGCGTCATGGTTTGCAGGCGGGTTTTTGAATCTTCAGAAAGTTTATGGCCGGTCATTAATATACAGTAACTCTGGTCTGCACCGCGCCCCACACGCCCACGTAGCTGATGCAATTGAGATAAGCCAAACCGCTCGGCACTTTCAATGATCATCACCGAGGCATTAGGCACATTCACGCCTACCTCGATCACGGTAGTCGCGACCATAATTTGTGTTTCACCATTCACAAAGCGATTCATCTCATAGTCTTTATCAGCAGGTTTCATTTGTCCGTGTACGATCGAGATTTGATAATCGGGCATCGGGAATTCTCTCGCGATACTTTCATAGCCATCCATCAGGTCTTTGTAATCCAGCGCCTCGCTTTCTTGAATAAGTGGGTAGACCACATAGATCTGTCGGCCTTTTTTGATCTCATCACGTATAAAACCGAAAACCTTTAAACGGTTGTTGTCGTAGCGATGCACGGTTTTAATGGCTTTTCTTCCCGGAGGTAACTCGTCTATCACCGAAACATCCAGATCACCATAAACACTCATCGCCAGCGTACGCGGTATAGGCGTTGCAGTCATAATCAATATATGCGGCGGCAGCTCATTTTTATGCCAAAGTTTGCTGCGCTGCGCCACTCCAAAGCGGTGTTGCTCATCAATAACGGCAAGTCCCAGATTTTTGAACTTTACTTTGTCTTCCAGCAACGCGTGCGTCCCTATTAAAATATGCAGGCTACCATCTTCCAGACTCTGATGAATTTCCCGGCGTTCTTTGGTTTTTGACGAACCGGTAAGCAGCGCGATTTTAATATTTAATTTTTCACATAATTCACTGATTCCCTGAAAATGCTGAATGGCCAAAATTTCAGTAGGCGCCATAAGACAGGCTTGAAAGTTATTGTCAAGCGCGATCAGCATAGTCATCAACGCGACGATGGTCTTACCGCTTCCCACATCTCCCTGAAGCAGGCGATTCATCTGTGCGGGTTTGCCCAGATCATTACGTATTTCCTTTACCACGCGCTTTTGAGCCCCGGTAAGTTCAAAAGGTAGGTGCTCGTTGTAAAAGGTGGTAAAATAGTCACCGATGGCTTCAAAAGCATAGCCTTTAATCTTTTGCTTGTGCAATTGGTTTTTAACCAAAAGCTGCAATTGAATAAAAAAGAGTTCTTCAAATTTGAGTCTAAACTGTGCTTTTGCCAGTTTTTCTTGCTGCTGCGGAAAGTGAATGTTAAGATAAGCTTCCCGACGCGGAATCAATTTCAGCGCATTCCGTATAGCTTCAGAAAGCGATTCTTCAATACTTTTATGTACTTCCTGAAAGAGGGTTTGCATCAGACCATTCATCACACGGTTGGTAATGCCTCTATTGCTCAGCTTTTCAGTAGAAGGATAAACCGGTTGCATTGCGATACGCAAGCCTTTTTTGTGTTCTTCTAGCAATTCCAGATCGGGATGTGCGATCGAGTAGGAGCTGCCAAAACGCTGCACTTTTCCAAAGGCGACATAAGGCACATTTATTTTCAGGCTTTCTCGTATCCATTTCAGTCCTTTAAACCATACCAGTTCCATCGCGCCGGTTTGATCGATAAAAGTGGCAACAAGTCGTTTAGATCTTCCTTCTCCTGCGGTTTTGATATGCGTGATTTTGCCTATGATCTGAACATCTGCACTGGTAGGTTGCAATTGATTTACCGTATAATATTGCGTTTTGTCAATATACCGGTTGGGAAAGAGGTTAAGCAGATCTTGATAGGTGTGAATGCCCAATTCTGAACGCAGCAAATTGGCCCGGTTGGGGCCTACACCTTTGAGGTAATCGATAGGAGTTTGAAGTTTACTGCTCATAAAAAACGAAGATATAAAACCCAATTATTTTATTCTCGTATTCGATACACTTAAAACGAGCAGTTTTAAATTCAAATCCTTAATTTGGCAGCCTATTCATTAGATTGATTTTATGAGATTGATTTTTTCGCTTATCGCAGCATTTTTGATAAGTACCACATACGCCCAACAAACCGAAACGGTTGACTTTGAACGCATATACGCATTGCTTGATTTTAATTTTGCCGAAGGAACCGTAAGCGGTGACATGGAGGTGAAATTTACAATGAAAGACCATGCCGACTTTATTTATCTCGATGCCAAAAACATCACAAAGTATGAAGCGTTTTTAGACGGTAAGATCGTAGCCACCCATACCGATGATAACCGCATTATTTTTACTCAGAATTTTGTAAAGGGAAAGACCTACAACTTAATGCTGGAGTATACCGCAAAACCTAACAAAGCCTTGTACTTTGTAAATAATGGCGGATTTCAGCAGATCTGGACGCAAGGGCAGGGGAAGTACACTTCAAACTGGTTGCCAAGCATTGACGATATGAACGATAAGATCGAGTTTGATCTTTCTATCGTTGCTTATCCCGGGCAAGAGGTGGTCGCTAACGGGGTTTTAAAGGAGAAAGAAGAAGTTGAAGATAAATTCATCTGGCATTATGAGATGTCAGAACCTATGTCAAGTTATCTTGTAGCGGTCGTTCTTGGCGATTATCGTAAGCAGAGACGCTTGTCAGAATCGGGAGTGCCTATTGACTTGTATTATTATCCTGAAGATTCCTTAAAGGTGATGACCACCTATAAATATTCTGATGATATTTTTGACTTTTTAGAAGAAGAAATTGGCGTTCATTATCCGTGGCCTGTGTATAAGCAAATTCCGGTAAAGGATTTTCTCTATGCCGGTATGGAAAATACCACCGCAACCATTTTTAGTGATGCTTACATGGTAGACCGTACTGGTTTTACAGATCGCAATTATGTGAATGTAAATGCGCACGAACTCGCGCACCAATGGTTTGGCGATTATGTAACCGAAACCTCCGGAACGCATCACTGGTTGCAAGAAGGTTTTGCAACCTATTACGCGTTACTGGCAGAAGCTGAAGTTTTAGGCGAAGAAGTATATGCCTGGAAGCTGTTTCAGTCGGCGATGCAATTGAAGGAAATGAGCGATAAGGGAAATGGGGAAAGTCTTTTGAATCCAAAGGCCAGCTCTCTTACCTTTTATCAAAAAGGTGCTTGGGCGTTGCATATGTTGCGTAAAGAAATTGGAGACGAAGCTTTTAAAACTGCGGTGAAAAGTTATTTGCAAAAGCATAAATTCAGTAATGTAGATACTGAAGATTTCCTGGCAGAAGCCCGTGCAGCAAGCGGATCTGATTTACAGGAATTTGAATGGAAATGGTTAAGAGCGGTCGCGTTCAACTATGAGGATGCCATTGCTACGCTAGAGGATTATCCGGTGATTCAACGGTATAAAAGAACGGTAGAATTACGCAAACTGTCTTTTGGTCAAAAATCTCAGAAACTCTTCAATCTTTTGGCTTTGCCCGATAAATATTCGGGGCCTGAAGCGATTTATCAGCTTGCAGATGTGTCTCCAGCGGCGGCAGGTCGTATTTATGAGCGTGCTTTTTACACCAATAATCCTTGGGTGCGACAGGCTATTGCGCAAACAGTGAGCAAAGTGCCGGCTGCGATGAAAGTAAATTATGAGCGTTTGCTTAACGATGATTCCTACATCACGAGGGAATTGGCTTTGATGAATTTATGGACGTCCTTTCCTAAAGACCGTCATAAATATTTAGATAAGATGAAAGGCGTGCAGGGCTTTTCAAATCATAATGTCGAGATCCTTTGGCTGGCCTTGGCGATTTCAACTTTAGATTATGAAGAAGCTTATGTGCGAGATCATTTTTTTAGACTTACGCGCTTTACAGGAAACCGCTATTCTTTCGAGACCCGCGAACAGGCCTTTACAAAATTGTATCAATTGCAGCTCTTTGAACCCAAAAGTTTAAAAAATCTCATAGAAGCTTGTTTTCATCACAACTGGCGTTTTGCACAGACTTGCCGTCAAATATTAGACGAGGTCGTAAAAATTGAACATTACAGAAAAGAGTTGAAAAAACTCGATATTTCTGAGGAAAAAGAAAAGCAACTTTTAGCTGAAAAATTAGGCTGATGCGTGCACTAGTTATTTCAGGAGGAGGAAGTAAAGGAGCTTATGCAGGCGGTGTGGCCCAGCATTTGATCGAAGAGCAAGGGCATAAGTATGACTTGTTTTTAGGGACATCTACCGGAAGTCTCTTAATCTCCCAACTGGCAAATAACAACATTAAACGTGCCTACGAGGTATACACGCAGGTCAATCAAAACACGATTTTTAATGTGAATCCTTTCAATATTAAAAAACGTGGAGATCGGGAATACGTTTCTATAAATTACTGGAATACGGTTTGGCAATTTATAAGACGTAAGCGCACCTTTGGTGAAAGCAAAAATCTGCTTAAAAACATCAAAAAAAATCTTTCCAGAGCCGAGTTTGAGGAGATCAAGCAACAAACTACAGATGTGGTGGTAACCGTGTCCAACCTTACCAAGAACACTGTAGAATACAAGTCGATACGCAATTGGGAATATGATGATTTTTGCGAATGGATCTGGATCAGTTGTAATTACATTCCGTTTATGAGTCTGGTGAAGAAAAACGGTTTTGAGTATGCAGATGGTGGTTTTGGATGCATCGTTCCCATACGTGAAGCCATACGTCGTGGAGCCACCGAAGTAGATGCTATTATTCTCGAGTCTGAGAATATGGAGTACAACAAAGTGCTGGGGAATAACCCGTTCTCATTGATGGTGAACCTCTTCGGGTTTTTGATGGATCAGGTAGAATACCACGATGTGATTGTAGGCAAACTGGCAGCCATTAATAGAGATGTACCGCTCAATTTGTATTATACCCCGTCAAAACTTACCGAAAACAGCCTGATCTTTAATAAAAAATTGATGAGTAATTGGTGGCAACAAGGCTGGGATTATGCTGCCGCGAAAGCCAAACACGCACAGGAAAATAAACTACGTGAACTTCCGGAAACCGAATAGCTTAGTTTACCGTTATTTCTTTGGTGATAAATTCAGTTGCTGAAGTTTTAAATTTTAGAATATAACTACCTTCTTCTTTCGGGCGAAAGATGTAATCAGCGTTTCGGGTTGGGATATCCATCGTACACATACTACAGGTGTCGTAAATCGCTTCGACTTCAATGCTGATTTCATTTCCATTTATAGATTCGATAAACTGATTAAACTGTCCACAACCGTTGTTCACAGGAAATGAAACTACGAGTTTGAGTTCGTCATCCAATGCTACAGTCGACCCTCCTGAAACTTCAGAAACCCAGGCAGTTTTGGTTTCGGTACAGTTTTTTTCTTCAGCAGAAGTCGAGGTGGCATCACAACCGGAAATGAAAAGTAGACCTGCAAAAAGTAGGGTGCAAAGGAGTTTCATAAGCTTCGTTTCTTTTTAGATACCGAAGCTAAAAAAGGGTTGCGTGCTGCACGAGAGGATTGGCAATTAATTAACGCATTTGATCACATCATCAAGCCCTTCTTCATCTTCACTCAAAACCACCAGCGTGTCACCGGCATTGATCACGGTAGAACCTTTGGGAGTTAAAAACTTATCATTGCGCTTGATCATCGCGATAATGGCATTTTTAGGAAATCCCAGGTCAATGATTTTAGTATCAGCAGCTTTACAGTTTTGACTGATCTTAATCTCGCGCATCGCAGTTTTCGGGATTTCTGAAATCAGGTGATTCATATTGCGCTGCGTACTGCTTTCTTCCGGTAAACCAACTTTAAGCCATTTGGCAACCACCGAAAGGGTAGTGCCTTGAATCAACACCGAAGTCAATGAAATAAAGAACACGATATTAAAGATCATATTGGCTTTATCGATGCCGGCAAGTAATGGATACGTCGCAAAAACAATTGGTACTGCACCGCGTAAACCCACCCAAGAGATGTAAAACCTACGGCGCATTTTCATTTTAAAAAATGCGAGACTTATAAAAACGCCAACAGGTCGCGCGATAAAAATGAGGAATAAAGAGATCATTAAACCAATCCCGATATAAGGAATTACTTGCGTGGGAAATACGAGTAAGCCCAGCGTAAGGAACAAAACGATTTGCATCAACCACGCCAGCCCGTCAAACATTTTTAAGATCGTTTGCTTATGGATCAGGTCTTGATTTCCGAGGTAGACGGCGCAAATATAGATCGCGAGAAAACCGTTTCCGCCGATGAATTCGGTGGCAGAAAAGGTGATGAACATCAACGAGATGACCAAGACAGGGTATAAACCTTCAAAACCCAACTGAATTTTATTGATGGTGATTTTACTAAGTTTCCCAAAGAGGAAACCGGCAATTCCACCTACGATCATTTGCGTTAAAAGCATCGGGATCACCGAAGTCAAACCTTGATCTTGATTGATGACTAAGGTTAAAAAAGCGATGGTAAGTACGTAGGCCATCGGGTCATTACTACCACTTTCCAGTTCAAGTGTGGGGCGTAAATTGGTTTTGAGCGCTAAACTTTTGGAACGTAATATCGAAAATACCGCTGCAGCATCGGTAGAAGAGACTATCGAACCGAGAAGCATGCTTTCGTAAATGGTAAAATCGGTGACATAAAATACAAAGCAACCTAGTGATACAGCGGTGAGCAAAACACCAACTGTAGACAGCGCGAGTCCTTCGCGCAGAATTGGTTTTACAGAAGACCAATGCGTGTCTAAGCCACCGGAAAAGAGTATGAAATTGAGTGATACAATTCCTATAAATTGTGCGATTTCCGGATTGTCAAATTGAATACCGCCAATACCATCAGAACCCGCGATCATCCCAATTCCTAGGAATAGAATAAGCGTGGGTACACCAAATTTATAGGAAGTTTTACCTACGATAATACTTATCAAAAGTAAGACAGAGCCAACGAAGACAATATTCTCGATGGTTAAATTCATATAGGGGGAGTTTTAGAAAAGGCTTTATTGAATTTTTTTATAGAATAGCTATTCTATGCGCTTTCCTTGTGTGATAAACGAAAGTCCTTGAGTTCCTCGGGTTGAAATCATGATACTTTCAAAAATAGGATCGGTAACGTTGGGATCATCGAGCCAGTTAAAAATAAAGTTCCCGCCGGTGCCTCCTGTTTTATCACCTTCTTCAATTATGATCTCTACGGTCTCTAAAGGTTTTAAAGCAATAGGGAAATCAAAATAGGTATGAATAAGCTTGCCGGTAGTGTCATAATACGAACCGCTAGTGAGTACGAGTTCTTGGGTTTCACTGGTGTTACGGAGGCTTACGGTTACCGTTAAATCATGAGTGAGATGTTCTGAAGTACTGTAGATTTCAGAATAGATTCCTAAATAGGTTTTTGCTTTTTGCAGGCTATCTTGTTCAGGAAGTGTTGCGCGACGTTTTTCCCAATTGATCGGGTTTATAGAGCTGCTTTCTTTTTGCTCGCTTTCGCAGGCACTAAAAAGAAAAACCGAAGCTAGTATAAAAAGTAGATTGCGCATAACATCGTTTTTTAGCCAATTAGTTCTTGAACTTCAGCCTTAAGATACTCTAAAGCTAGAGAAGTAGGGTTTTGCGACTCGTCAAAATTTGTTAAAATATACTCCCGAATATCTTGAGCGGTTTCTAGCTGCGTATCGGCAAGGGTTTTTCGCAGGTGTTGAATCAAGGTATTTTTTGAGGATTTTACGGTGGCCCAACATTCGTTAGATACATAGACCTGCTGCGTAAGATTGTGCTCAAATTCCTGCTCGATGGTAGCCGCTAATAAATCAACATACGCTTTTTTGTCTTCGGTAGTTGGCTTTACACGTATAAGCAACTGTAGCGGAGAGATACGTTCTAAAAACAAGGTGAGGCGCTCGTAGGCTTGTAAACGTATGGGTAACGATTCTGCTTGAGCTTCTTTATGCATCAAAAAACGCCTTCTGTTTTCCTCGTTTTTTAAAAAGCCGTCAAAAAAGTAATAGGCGAGAAGTCCAACTACCACTGCTGGAGCTACCGGAATTAAGATTTCTAAAATATCATTCATAATTAATAACGTACATCTTCAAATTGTTTTACCTGACTGTGCTCGCGCTTTACGGTTTCTTTGTCGTATTCTCCGCCTAAATAATTACAATTCAAGAGCGAAGACATTCCTTCAAAAGGAACTTCTACTTTGTGGTAACTAAAACACGCCGCGAGGGTTTGACTCAGGTTTTTATCGCCTAAAGTTAAGTCAACATCTTCAGTTGTCAACTGGCAAGGATGTTCATAGCCACAAGCATGGGTGATCTCAAGCAATTCTTTTCTGAAATTCTTAAAGTAAAAGTTAGTTCGTACCGCTTTATCTTCAACATTAATACCGGCTTGCAGCCATTTGTTTTGAGTGGCTACACCACTTGGGCAGGTATTGTTATGACAGGCTTTGGCTTGAATACAGCCAATAGAAAGCATGGCCTCACGAGCAACATTCACTACATCTGCTCCCATAGCAAAGGCCATGGCGCCTTTTGCAGGAAGACCTAGTTTTCCACTTCCTATAAAAACAATGCGGTCTGTAAGATGATGCTTCTTGAAAATTTTATAAAGATCGCTAAAGGCATATACCCAAGGTAGCGAAACGTGATCGGCAAAACTCGGTGGTGCGGCTCCGGTACCTCCTTCGCCACCATCAACCTGAATAAAATCGGGGCCTTTGTTGGTTTTTACCATCAACTGCGCAAGCTTTTCCCAATCTTGCAGTTTTCCTATAGCAGCTTTAATTCCTACTGGAAGTCCGGTCGCTTCGGCGATTTGCTCCACAAATTCAATCAGCCCTTCAACCCCGTCAAAAGCGGTATGTGTTGCAGGCGAAATCACATCTTTGCCCATAGGCACGTGACGTATTTCAGAAATTTCTTTGGTGATCTTTGACGCCGGAAGTACGCCACCTTTTCCTGGTTTTGCACCCTGAGAGAGTTTGATCTCGATCGCTTTTATCTCGGGATTGGCCTCAACTAAAGCGATCATTTTTTCCATAGAAAAATTTCCGTGGTCGTCGCGAACGCCAAAGTAACCCGTTCCAACCTGATAAATCACGTCAGCTCCTTTTTTGTGATAAGGCGAAAGACCTCCTTCACCACAATTATGATACGCGTGTGCAAGTTTACAGCCGCGATTAAGCGACTCGATTGCTCTGGCGGAAAGCGATCCAAAACTCATCGCAGAGACGTTTATTGCTGAAGCTGGTCGGTACGGTTTGCGTCTTTTGTTATAGGCTCCCATAACTTTTGCGCAAGGCAAAAAATAGGGGTTTTTGGCGTTGGGATGTTCCGGCGGAACCTTGAAGCCCATCATCGCATTGTTGATGAAAATGTAATTGGCTTCATAGATATTTTGATCGGTACCAAAACCTTCATAGTTGTTTTGATTCTTGGCAGATGCATAGATCCAGCCGCGCTCGATACGGTTAAACGGAAGTTCTTCGCGGTTATTGGCAACAATATATTGTCTCAGTTCTGGTCCTATACTTTCAAGCATATAGCGAATATGCCCAACGATGGGAAAGTTGTGGGTGATGATGTGTTTTTTGTTGAAAAATACATCCCGAATACCAATCACTAGTAAAATGATCAAGACCCAAGCCCACCAGGGAATCTGACTTAAAAAGGTAAAAAACGCACTCATATCTGGTATAAAAATTCAGGCTTCAAACTTACTATTTCCAAAGGGTTTAACGTGATGTAGATGTAAATTTTAGAACTTCTTTAGGTTATTGACACCGTTAAAGGCTTGAATATCCTAAAGCTTGCCCCGAGGTAGTCTAATTCGATAAAAAAATGCTTCAACATAGAATGTTGAAGCATTTTAAAAAGGCTGTATTTAGAAATTGGAAAGTCTTATCTATACTTACTGCGCATTAAGATAATCAACCACCAATTGAGACATGGTTTTTACCCCAAGTAACATTCCGTCGTCATCGATTTGAAAATCTGGTGTATGATGCGGATAGGCTTCAGTATTTCCCGGGGTCATTCCACCAAGGAAAAAGAAAAATCCGGGTACTTCTTCTTGAAAATAACTGAAGTCTTCACCACCGGTCGTTGCTTTTACCAATTTCACGTGCTCTTCTCCCGCAACTTCTTGTAGCGTAGGCAGCATTTGCGCGGTAAGTTCGAGGTCATTATAGGTGATCGCTGTATTGCTCTGAAACTCGATCGTTGCGCTTCCGCCGTAGGCTTTTGCGAGACCTTCGCTCATTTCGGTCATACGTTTGATGATCAATTCGCGCATATCAGGATCAAGCGTTCTTACGGTACCTATAAGTTCTGCACTTTCGGGAATAATATTAAATCGAACCCCGGAAGTGATTTTTCCAACGGTGATCACTGCCGGTTCTACAAGCAAATTAGATTCTCTACTGATGATCGACTGAAATCCGTCAACGATCTTTGATGCGATATAAATAGGGTCAACACCGCCCCAAGGTTGTGAACCATGAGTTTGTTTTCCTTTGATGTTTACCACAAAACGTTCAACCGCAGCCATCGTTCCACCGGGTTTATATGCGATGGTTCCTACTGGCGTCGCGCTGTTGATGTGCAATCCAAAAATCGCATCAACATCCGGACTTTTTAAAACTCCTTCTTTGATCATAAGTGCAGCTCCGCCTTCTTCTCCCGGAGGTGCTCCTTCTTCAGCAGGTTGAAAAATGAATTTGACCGTACCGTGAATTTTGTCTTTATTTTGGGCTAAAACTTCTGCAGTTCCCATAAGAATGGCAACATGTGTGTCGTGACCACAGGCGTGCATCACTCCGGTTTCTGAGCCTAAAAAGGTAGTAGTAACTTCACTTTTAAAAGGAAGGTCATTTCTTTCGGTAACGGGAAGAGCATCCATATCTGCGCGAAGGGCAACCACTTTTCCCGGGTGATCACCTTTTAAAACACCAACCACTCCGGTTTTAGCAACTTCGGTTTGCACCTCGATACCTAATGACTTGAGGTGTTTGGTGATTTTAGCAGCGGTTTCAAATTCACGATTACTCAATTCAGGATGCTCGTGAATGTCGTGACGCCAGCCGATGACTTTAGATTCAACAGCCTCTGCAGCTGCAATAAGTTCGGGGTCTGCGGTCTGCGCAAAGGCAGTAGCGCCTAGAGACAGCAAAAGAAGTGTGTGTAGTTTATTCATAGTTAGTATTTAAAATTTAAAAGGAAATTAGCGCGTAATCGAGATTTTGATAGTGAATAAGTGCCGTCATTGCTGAAAGCGCAACTTGCGTTTTTGCCCAACGCTTTTCAACCGAAATATCCCGTGCTCCGGCGGTTTGACCACAAAGGATCACCGGAATATCAAGTGCATGGAGTTTGTTCAGTAAGTCGAGATTAGGATTATCTACGCCAAATTTTTCTTTGTAGAATTTATTTTTCAGCAAACCGTAAGCTGCGCTGCCGTGAACGACCAGCACTGGTTTGAGTTGTGCTTTATCCACTTTAGCATAAGCATGCATATTCAAAAAGCGTGCGACGGTGTTGAAATACGGATTCAATGCAGCAGGATCTTCAGGAGCTTGAGCGATGTCAAAAACAACCTTATATTCGGCCTCAGTGTTTACTTCAAGATCAGGTTGAGGTACGGTAAAGGTCTCTCCATATTCGTGAATCAAAGGCCCGGATATTTTCTTTTGAGCTTGCAATTGCAGTGCTGAAAGCAAAATAATAGAGGTGAAAACGAGACGCTTTAGGTTCATGAAAAAATCTTAACGAAGATTAAATATATTGAAAAGAGCCTGAAGCTAAAACGAAATGGAGGCGAATTGTAATTATTACGATTAAAAGCTTAATCGATGCAAAATTGATAATGAAAAGGGTGAAACTTTTGATTTTAAGAACATTTTCTTCAGTACGCCGGTCTGACAACGAAGATAACCTTCGAAAATTTCGTTTGTAAAACATGTTTAATCGAGGTTAGTTCGGAAGGATTCAATCTCGATTATCGAGTTCATTTGAAATAAAAAAGGTGTGTCTTCTACTTAAAGAAAAACACACCCTTTCATCCCCTAACTTAAAAAATTATTCAGAATACTTTTTGATCAATCGCACCATTAGATCTTTTAAATATTCAACTTCATATTCACCAACAGTAGGTTCAAGATGGTCATTACCCACACCGCTGTCATTGGTGATAAAAACATAAGTTCCATTGGTTGCAATACTGAAATTACGCATTAAGAATTCGGTTTCTTTATTGATCCCACTTGCAACTATAGGTATGATTTTAATTCCTTTTTTAGCAGCAGTTTTTATAGTGTTATGTAGCTCGTCTATAATTTGATTCTCTTGGTGCGGTGGTGCGTCAAGCAATAGAAATGCAATTCTGCTACGCGCTTCTGTTGACCATTGCAATTCTGAAATTCCTGTTTTTAATGCGGTATGTACCGCTTCTGGAAAATCGCCACCACCTTCAGCTTTTTGTTCGTTTATAAAGCCTAAGGTGCTTTCTAAGCTCGAAGTAAAGTCAGATTTTTTAACGACATAGTCATCGCCAACATCCCGATAAAAAACGGTTCCTGTAGTGATTTGTAAATTCCCATTGGTGTTTTTTACATTTTGAATCACCTGCTTGAGATCATCCTTTAGAAATTCCATTTCATCTCCCATAGACCCGGTTGCATCTACGATAAAAGCCAAATCTACTTTGGTAAACACCGGCGCGCTGGTATTCAGTTTTATAGTGTTGACTCCTTCAGAAAAGGGTTTGATCGATGTAAACAGCTGCTCATTACCAATATAAAATTTATACGTAGCGACATCAGTTGCCTTTTGACTGCTATTTTTAAGATCAACCCAAAGTTCTGCAGTTCCGTGATTGTCGGTTTTTGCTTCCCAAATGATTGTTGCGCCTTGCCGCACACTTACCGAAATATCTACCGCAGGAAGATTGTTTGCGTCAGTAAGCTGAAATGAAAACCGATTTGCAGTGTTGAATTTCCAGTTTGTTGTGAAGGTATCTGCTTCTTCTTGATTGAGCAGGTTTTGCCAGAAACTCCAATTGGTAAGATCATTCCATTCACCTGCAGTAACGATTCCTGAGTTGTCTTGTGAGCCGTCACCACTACTTCCGCCAGACGAACCGCCTCCTGTATCTGAAGATGCAAAACCATCATCAGCAGAAGCTTCTTCTGTACCGGAGAGCGCACCATCTTCGGTACAAGAGCTCAAGGAAATACTTAAGAGGAGAAGTAGAAAAAAGTAAGTTTTTTTCATAATGTTCATTTTTGATTGATTGTTGTTAATTAGATACAGCATTTTTAAAACGTTGCGTGTAACTGTGTTAAAAATTCAATTTGATAACAGAAATTATTAGGACAGAATAAATGGAAGCCTGGCAGCCGAAAAATTCTTGATAACTAAACGGTTTCGTATTCTGATAAAAAATTAAGTTTCCTTAATTTTCGCCTTTTAGTACCACAGTTGCGTTTTGGCGCTGTTTCAATCGTTGATGTGGTACATATTTACTTAAAAAATCAATTGTTTTGGAGGCACTTTTAGAAGGATTAAATGAAGCACAACGCGCACCGGTTTTACAAAAAGAGGGTGCGATGATGGTGATTGCCGGAGCGGGTTCAGGAAAGACCAGAGTACTTACAATGCGTATTGCACACTTGATGCAACAAGGGGTTGACGCATTTAATATTTTATCGCTTACGTTTACAAACAAAGCGGCGCGGGAGATGAAATCCCGTATCGGAACTATTGTAGGAAATAGCGAAGCCAAAAACTTGTGGATGGGTACTTTTCACTCGGTTTTTGCAAAGATTTTGCGTATTGAAGGACATCACCTTGGATTTCCACCCAATTTTACGATTTATGATTCTCAGGATTCGCAGCGTCTTATTTCTGCGATTATCAAAGAAATGGGGCTGGATAAAGACGTTTATAAATATAAACAGGTTCATAGTCGTATTTCTTCTTTCAAAAATAGCTTGATCACCGTAAAGGCTTATTTTCAAAATCCTGAATTGATGGAAGCCGATGCCATGGCAAAAAAACCACGTCTGGGAGAAATCTATAAAGAATATGTGGATCGCTGCTTTAAAGCCGGAGCGATGGATTTTGATGATTTATTGCTGCGTACCAATGAATTGTTGGCGCGTTTTCCTGAAGTTTTAGCTAAGTATCAAAAGCGTTTCCAATACATTTTGGTAGATGAGTACCAAGATACGAACCATTCACAATATCTTATTGTAAAAGCACTTGCAGATCGTTATCAAAATATTTGTGTGGTAGGAGATGATTCACAGAGTATTTACGCCTTCCGCGGAGCGAATATCAATAATATTCTCAATTTTCAACGGGATTATGATGATGTACAGGTATATCGTCTGGAACAAAATTACCGCTCTACAAAGAATATCGTAGAAGCGGCAAACTCAGTGATTGAGCACAACCAGACCAAACTCGATAAGGTGGTTTGGACTGCAAATGATCCCGGACCTAAAATTGTGGTGCATCGCTCTTTGACCGATGGGGAAGAAGGTCGCTATGTGGCAAGTAACATCTTTGAGACCAAGATGAATCAGCAACTCAAGCATAGTGATTTTGCGATCTTGTACAGAACTAACGCGCAGTCGCGTGCGATGGAAGATGCCTTGCGTAAGCGTGAAATTCCCTATCGTATTTTTGGTGGTTTATCATTCTATCAGCGTAAAGAAATTAAAGATGTGCTGGCGTATCTGCGCATTTTGATTAATCCTAATGATGAGGAAGCATTAAAGCGGGTTATCAACTATCCGGCTCGGGGAATTGGGGCGACCACACTTGATCGTCTGACGATCGCCTCTAAACAATACAACCGCTCTATTTTTGAGGTGATGGAGAATATTCAGCATCTGGATATCAACATCAACAACAGCACAAAAAACAAGCTCTATAATTTTGTGAATATGATTCACAGCTTTAAAATTATGAGCGAAAATCAAGATGCTTTTGCAGTTGCAGAAACCGTTGCGCGTAAAACCGGATTATTACAAGAACTCAAAAAAGACGGTACACCGGAAGGGATCGCGCGAATTGAGAATATTGAAGAATTACTCAACGGGATGCGTGATTTTGTCGAAGGGCAAAAGGAAATCGCAGACGCTACCGGAAGCTTAACCGAATTCTTAGAAGATGTTGCTTTGGCAACAGATATGGATAAGGAAGTTGATGATATTGACCGTGTTTCGCTAATGACGATTCACTTGGCGAAAGGACTAGAATTCCCATACGTATATATCGTGGGGATGGAAGAAGATCTGTTCCCTAGCGGAATGAGTATGAACACGCGTAGCGAACTCGAAGAAGAGCGTCGCCTGTTTTATGTGGCCCTAACCCGTGCAGAAAAACAAGCCTATCTTACGTATACCGAATCGAGATACCGATGGGGAAAACTTATAGATGCAGAACCTAGCCGTTTTATTGAAGAGATCGATGAGCAATTTTTAGATATCCAAACGCCGATGGATACCTATCGCTACAAACCGATGATTGATAGCGATATTTTTGGCGAACCTGATAAGAGTAAATTACGCTTAAAAAAACCGGTGAGCGGGACACCGCCTATAATGGGTAAACCTTCTGAAGAGCAGCTGCGTAAATTAAGAAAGTTACGCCCTCAAGCTGCTTCGGCGCCACAAACTGATGAACTCAACGGAAAACTTCAGAAAGGAATGCACGTAGAACACAGCCGCTTTGGTCGTGGGCAGGTGCTGAATCTAGAAGGAGCAGGGCAGGATCAAAAAGCAGAAATTCAATTTCAAACCGGCGGAATTAAAAAACTCTTGTTGCGTTTTGCAAAGCTGAAGATTTTGGATTAAAAAGTTTTAATAGAGGCCAATAGCGCAACAGGATCGATCTCGGTATTTACCGATTCATCCTCTTGCGTTTCCGGTAGGTTTTGCTTTTCATATTCCATTAAAGACCAGATGCCTTTATCATATTCTAATGCGGTTAGATTTTCGATCCAATCCCCGCTATTGAGGTACAGGCAATCACCTTGTGGTGTTTCAACCTTGCGCATTTGCGGTTGGTGTATGTGTCCGCAGATCACATAGTCAAAATGGTTCTCGATAGCGAGCTCGGCAGCGGTTTCTTCAAAATCGGTGATAAAGCTTACGGCTTTTTTGACGCTGTTTTTGATTTTTTTAGATAGCGAATATTTCGGTCTTCCTAAGCTTACCAGACACCAATTGATAAAGCTGTTGAGAATGATAAGAAAATCATAGCCCCAACCGCCCAGTTTGGCGATCCACTTGGTGTGCTGTATCGAAGCGTCAAACACATCACCGTGAAAAATCCAAGCCTTTTTTCCGTCTAAATTCAAAACCAACTTGTCAAGAATAGAAATATTTCCAAATTCCACCGGACTGAATTTACGCAGTTTCTCGTCGTGATTTCCTGTGATGTAATAAACTTTGGTTCCCTTGGCAGCCAACGAAATGATCTTTTTGATCACTTGCAAATGGGATTTTGGGAAATACCGTTTTCTAAACTGCCAGATGTCGATAATATCTCCGTTTAAAACCAGTGTTTTAGGTTTTATACTTTGTAGATAACTTACCAGTTCTTTTGCGTGCGCGCCGTAAGTACCTAGATGCACATCAGAAAGAATAACGAGTTCAACTTTTCGTTTCAAAGAATATGATTTTTAACAAATTACAAGCATAGTTGTTACGCTAGCTTTATGTGATTATTAAATAATTTTAGTCTTTTAAGATTTTTAGTTTCAATTAGCGCATTCTAGGTAAGGCTTTTAGGCAAAAACACATTATTTTCGCCACTCAACAATTTGTTATGGCAGGTAATACTTTTGGAAAATTATTTACGCTTACCACTTTTGGAGAATCTCACGGGGAAGCTATAGGTGGTATCATAGACGGCTGTCCGGCCGGGATCGAGATTGATCTGGATCTGGTGTATCGCGATATGGAACGCCGCAAACCGGGGCAATCTAAAATTGTAACCCAGCGTAAAGAGCCAGATTCGGTGAATTTCTTTTCAGGGATTTTTGAAGGGAAAACTACAGGAACTCCTATTGGATTCAATATTGTGAATACCAATCAAAAGTCACACGATTACAGCCATATTAAAGATACCTATCGTCCTTCGCATGCAGATTATACCTACGACCAGAAATATGGTGTACGTGATTATCGCGGCGGCGGAAGATCTTCAGCGCGGGAGACTGCGAGTAGAGTAGCGGCAGGAGCTATCGCTAAGCAGTTTTTAAAAGACATTAAGATCAATGCGTTTGTTGATTCGGTAGGAGAAATTCACATGACCACGCCGTATCAGCAATTGGATTTTGACAAGATCGAATCAAATATTGTGCGTTGCCCCGATGAGTCTTTCGCAGAAAAAATGATCGATAAGATCAAAGAAATTAGAAAAGCAGGAGATACCATTGGCGGGACCGTGATGTGCGTGATTCAAAATGTGCCTGTTGGTCTTGGTGAACCGGTTTTTGACAAACTGCATGCTGAGCTGGGCAAAGCGATGCTTTCGATCAACGCGGTTAAAGGTTTTGAATACGGAAGCGGTTTTCACGGAGCTTCTATGCGCGGAAGCGAACACAACGATCTTTTTAATGCCGACGGAAGCACAAAGACTAACCTGAGCGGTGGTATTCAAGGCGGAATCAGTAACGGGATGGATATTTATTTTCGAGTAGCGTTTAAACCGGTTGCGACCATTATGCAAAACCAACCAACTATTGATAAAGAAGGAAATGCTACCGAAATGCAAGGTAAAGGACGTCACGATCCTTGTGTCGTGCCGCGTGCAGTGCCTATTGTTGAAGCAATGGCAGCATTGGTTTTGGCAGATTATATGTTATTAAACAAAGGCTCGAAGATTTAGGATTTGTATAACTACTTACAAAAAGCTTCAGTATACCACTGAAGCTTTTTTTTTGCGCCGCCAAAGATTAAATGCTTTTTGATTAAAACAGGATTTCAGTAAAAACTTATGCGTTTTCCTGAGGTAGTCTACTTATAATCTTCTTATTTATTTTTCTACAAAATCGAGGATTTACTAACAATTCCGCATCAAAAGCGCGCGGAGGCTTACACTAGATAGGGATTTTGTTTATCTTTCAGCTCAAAGTAATAAAGCACCTATTTATGAAGAAAATCGCACTACATTGGAAGATAATTATTGGTCTCGTTCTGGGTATCGTTTGGGCCTTAATTTCTAGCCAATTAGGATGGAGTCAATTTACGATAGACTGGATCGCTCCTTTTGGAAAGATCTTTATCAATCTTTTAAAACTTATTGCAGTTCCGCTGGTGCTTTTTTCTATAATAAGTGGTGTTGCCAATCTTGGTGATCCCGCAAGTTTAGGTAGAATGGGAGGAAAGACCCTTCTGGCTTATTTGCTTACGACCGTGCTTGCAGTAGGGATGGGACTTACCATGGTCAATCTTATAAAACCCGGGAAACTTATTGATGAGCAAAGTCGAATTGACAACCGTATCAGTTATGAGATTTGGGCTGCAGAAGAGGGCTATGTGATCAAAGACGGTATCAATTACCTGCAAGATCCTGAATTTATGGATCGCGCTCGGGAGATTTCAGATTTGACGAAGAGCGACTTGCAAGACGCTTCGATGAACGATAAAATGAAAGCGGCAGATGCTACTAAAGATGCCGGGCCTTTACAGCCTTTAGTTGATATAGTACCCGACAACTTTTTTAGTTCGCTTGCAGATAATGGCTTGATGCTACAGGTCATTTTCTTCGGTTTGTTTTTTGGGATCAGTATGCTCTTTATAGATCAAAAGAAAGTGGTGCCGGTAACCAAAGCAGTTGATGGTATAATGGAGGTGTTCTTGAAAATGGTAGACTTTACCATGCAAGCGGCTCCATTTTTTGTATTTGCTTTACTTGCAGGTGTGGTAAGCCAAATGGCCGGCAATGATATCGGGAAAGTCGTGGAGATATTTAAAGGCTTGAGTTGGTATTCGCTTACTGTTTTTGGTGGTTTGGCGCTTATGATCTTTGTGATCTATCCGTTGGTGTTTAAGATCTTTGTAAGAAAGGTGTCTTACTTTGGCTTTTTCAGAGCGATGGGACCTGCACAAACTTTAGCATTCTCAACCTCAAGTAGTGCGGCGACACTTCCTGTAACGATGGAATGTGTTGAGGATAATCTGGGCGTTGATAAAAAGGTAACCAGTTTTGTACTGCCTATAGGGGCAACAGTAAATATGGACGGTACTTGTCTGTATCAGGCTGTGGCTGTTGTTTTTCTTGCACAGTTGCATATGATCGACCTCACTTTAGGTCAGCAGCTTACCATTGTGTTAACCGCTACTTTAGCCTCTATAGGTTCTGCTGCGGTTCCTAGTGCGGGTCTTGTAATGCTTATTATTGTACTAGAATCTGTAGGTCTAAATCCGGCTTGGATTGGTATCATTTTCCCTGTAGACCGTATTCTTGATATGTGTAGAACGGTGGTAAACGTTACGGGAGATGCCACGGTTTCTTCAGTAATCGCAAAAGGAGAGGGCTTATTTAATTATAATCCTAATAAAGCGCCGGATGAAACATTCGATATTGAATAAAACTCATAAGTGGTTGATTTTCAGATATTAATTTGTTTTACTGTAGATTTTTTCTAATTTAGTTTAGCTCAAATCTACCATAAGCTGTTCCCTATCAGCGGCTTGACTTACCATTTAATTTTAAATGTGTAAGTATGAAAAAATGTGTACTCTTCTTTTTTGTCGGAAATTTTTATTTCTATGCCCAAGTGGGAATAGGAACTACCAATCCCAGCACATCTGCTATGCTTGAAGTGAGCAGTGAATCATCGAGCGGCTCTTATAAAGGTTTTATGCCGCCACGAGTTACGGTGGCGCAGCGCGACCAAATAAACCCAACAAGCGAAGATATTGGTTTGATGGTCTTTGTGAACGATCCTGATGTTTCGGTATATGGTTGGCAAGTTTATAATGGAACCTTTTGGGAAAATGTATACTTACTGCAAAATTCCGTTCAGCCAACCGAAGTGTCTTTTACCCTTACTGAAAAATCTCAATTAGAAAGTGATACCGGACTTGATCTGGAATTCAATATCGCCAATCCGTCAGCGACCAGTGGTCTTTCAGTTACTATAGCTGCCTCTTCTTACAGTGACTTGAATGAAAGCAATGCTCAAGTGATCACGATTCCCGCAGGAACCGCTGTTTATAATGCGGTTGATGTCTTTAGTATTACTGATGATGTTGAGGTAGAAGGGAATGAGCAAATGCTGTTTTCTATCACAAATGTGAGCGGAGGTCTTGGAGCACCAACAATTGGCGTGAACTCCTTTTTTGAGTTGACTATTGTAGATAATGATGTTAATGTATGGATTAATGAGATTCATTATGATAATATAGGAGGAGATGTTAATGAGCGTGTTGAGATTGCAGGATCTGCCGGAATTGATCTAACAGGATATACAATTTATCATTACAATGGAGCTAGTGGAACAATTCTCTCCAGTGAATCAATTACCGGAATCATAGTAGAAATAGCTGAAGGCTTAGGGGTTAAAAATATTGAATTTAACACTTTACAAAACGATGATGAGGCAATCGCTCTTGTAGATCCTTCCGGTAATGTAATTCAGTTTTTAAGTTATGAGGGTGAAGTTACAGCAACCAATGGTCCTGCAGCGGGAATGACTTCAACAGAGTTGCCTGTGTCTCAACAGCCGGCGGTTACCATAGGTTTTTCTATGCAACTTACCGGGGCGGGAAGTGCATATAATGATTTTACCTGGACTTTAGCTCCAGATACTATTAATACGATAAACTCAGGTCAGTCCTTCAATTGATGATTTAGAGATTAATATTTCGCCCTTTCGGATAACGCACTTCAAAAGAAAAGTTTTTAGTGACCGAAGCTTTTGGAGCAAGTTCTAATTTCCATTTTAGAATACCGGTTTCTTCGGTATACTCGGCATCAGCGGTTTCTTGATCAGAAACTTTAATCTCTTTGTTTTGCGATACCGGAATTCGATCTTCTAAAATCAGGTTAACAGTTGAATTTTTGTTATTTCGAACCGAAATCTCAAAAGCCTTTGCAACAACGCGCGTTCCGCCAAGGAAAGATTTACTTTTAAAATTATCCTTCTTCTCGCGTTTTACAATGATATTGGGATCGATGCCCAGAGAGATCTCCAGACTGTCTGTAGTAGCCAGCGGACTGATAGCCGTCTTACCAGCATAGCTTCCTTCAAAATAAATATTGGCCTCGCCCTGCAACAAATCATAGCGTTCCCAATCGGTTACTGTAGCGGTAAGAAATACATTTTCATTGAGTTCTGGTGCCGCATAATGTTGATAGCTTGCCTGTAAGTCAAAGGCGTCGATCTCAATTGTCGTAATATCTGAATTGGAAGCGATCGAGTAGCGCTTTTTGATTTCGAAACGCGTGTTAGTCAAACTTTCTTCTTTGGCCTGAACATTTTCATTATAGGAAGCAGGTTGAATTGCAACTCCCGATACTTTACCTGCCAAAGCTCCAACAGCAGCATTTCTTTTTTGATCACCGTAACCCACGACTACAACTTCATCTAAAGCTTCTTCATTAGCTTCTAATTGTACATTCATCATCGATGCATAAACCGGGATCGACTGGGTTTCAAATCCAATGTAAGTATATCTTAATTCATTACCTCCAGAACTGTTTACAGCAATCCTGTATTTGCCATCAAAATCGGTAGTTGTGCCATTAGATGAACCGGTTTGACCAATATTAACTCCAGGAAGTGGCGCTCCAGAATCATCTGTTACGATACCAGAAACACTTCTCACAGTGGGATTGTATTTGTAATTGCTTCGGCTTACCGCGCTTGAACGCTTGTAGTTTCTGCTTACGAAATTGAGGTATTTTGGCTGTAAGTTCGGCTTGAAATTGTTGGTATTCGGGTCTCCTGTAGAGAGTACCAATTTTACATCGTCCCAATCAATGCCGCTTTGCTGATAGACACTCGCCTTGTAGTTTAATTGAATGGGTTCAGAAGTACTTTCAGCTCGAATATCGTAAAATGGAAACCAGCCCGCATTCTCAATGTTATAAGATAGTTCCATATTCAAATAAGCTGCGCTTGCAGCTTGAAGTTTTACAGTGATCTCGCCGCGCATTTCTTTACGAGAATCTTCAAGGTTGTTCATTTGTTGGCGGTGGTCATTGATGCTTCGATCTAAATCCTGTAAGGCTCTTTTCTGTTTGTAAATCGTATTTTGAATTTCGGTACTGCGCTCGCGGTAATAGGTGCTTATTTGTTTGATCTTTTCAAGGGATAAATCGGTGTTATCGCTATTGATGCGTTGATTTTCTGAAAGTAACTTTAGTTCGCGCTCATATCCTTCAATCGTACTTTGAATCGCATTCTTTTCGTAGAGCAGTTGGTCTAAATTTGTTTTTAAAGCTTCATATTCTGCAGAAACACTTTTTTTATCCAGATAATCCAGGTTAAAAGCAATAGACAAAATACTGGCGTCTTTAAGACCTCTAAGCTGAATACTGTTTTCAATAACATCTGGCGATAGGTTGTCAAAAACGATTTCATTTACACCGCTTTTTAATTGTACCGAAGCACTGCGTTCAATCGTTGCTCCTTGTAAAAACACGGTTACTTTATCAATTTTAGAACTTTGAGCAGGCAGCGGTTTATCTGAAGCACTAAGAATATTTGAGCAAAAAATAGAAAGAAAGGCAAGCGTGTAGCAAAGTTTCATAAAGAACCGTTTTACTTGATTAGCAAGATTGAATTTTAGAGAAAAGTCTCCTTAATTAAATATAGGGGAAATGTTTAGTTTTTCGCTATTGATTTATTATTGATAGCAATTTTTTAATCTAAAAATCTGGATTTAAGTTCTGGAGTAGGAAGCATACAACTTTCCTTTTTTCCAAACCACTTGTAGCGATGCGAAGCGATAAAGTCATAGACGGCATTTCTAATAAAATTAGGAATGATCATAAATCCATAAAGCAGCGGATAAGCTTTATTCAAATCTTTAGCGATGCGCAAAGCCGCTGAAGATTTCACCGAAACTTTATCCGTATCGATTAGAACTATCGAGTCGGTTTCTTTTGGATTTATGTTGTGTTTAGCTAAGAGTCGCTTTCCGGTTTCCCCTTGAAGAGCTGCAAACTTGAATTTAGCTTTAGGATCGTGCTTGATAATAAAATTGATAGCACCGTTGCATAAGTTACAAACCCCGTCAAATAGAATGATCTTTTCTTGCATAACTAGGGCTGTTTATTAAAGTAAAGCACTTGAAGCATCGCTAGAATCAAAAGCACGTTGGCTGAAATACGTAGCCAAAAACCTATAGCTGTAAAGCTCGTGGTAAAAAGAATATTGAGAACCAAAAGTAAGATCCCTACAAACACTAGTGATATGACCAGCCCACTATGCATTATTTAGTCTTAGGTCTTTTTACAAATTCAAGTGTGTCAACATCTACCTGCGTGGTAAACATACCATAATCTACGGTGGCTTTTCCCTTTTCTATTTTGTCAATGCTTCCTACAGCTCTTCCGTCAGGCAGGCGTACTTGATCACCAACTTGTAAAGTAATCTTTGGTTTTTCTTTTTCAACCTGAATTTCTTTCTGCTTTTCTTCTTTTTTCTTTTGACGAATTACTTCAACCTTCTTTTCTGCTTCTTGTTTTACGCGACGCTCTTTTGCTTTTTGAGCCCGCTTTTGCTTTGCATTCTGTTTACGTCTCTTAGAATTTTCGATTTGAACGACTTTATACAGCTCATCTAGAAGCAGCTTTTTGTTCTTATTGGTAAAGAATTTATCGCTAAGGTCGTCAAGTTTTTGACCCAGATAGATCAAACGTTGATTGCTGTCGTAAAGCTCTTGATAGCTTTCTAATTTCTCCTGAATGCGCGCATTAGTTTTATTCAACTCCTGCTGTTGCTTGGCTGCTTCTTGCTCTTTAGTTTTTAAAGAAGTAGTGGTTTTGGCCAGCTTACTGCGCTCTTTTTGCAGGTTGGCGATACTCTTATCAAAACGTATTTTACCGCGTTCTACTTTCTTTTTAGAACGGTTAATCAGCGAATATGGAATCCCATTTTTCTGTGCGACTTCAAAAGTAAAGGAGCTCCCTGCTTCACCTACATATAATTTATAGAGTGGCTCAAGCGTGCGCGAATCAAAAAGCATATTGGCATTGGTGATCGCTTCAGTCTCATTGGCCATCATCTTCAAATTGGCATAATGCGTGGTGATGATTCCGTAGCTGTTGCGCTCGTAAAATACTTCAAGAAAAGTTTCAGCTAAAGCACCTCCCAATTCCGGATCACTACCGGTACCAAATTCATCGATGAGAAATAAGGTTTTGTCGTCACATTTCCGCAAGAAATAATTCATATTCTTGAGGCGGTAACTATACGTACTCAAGTGATTTTCTATACTTTGATTGTCGCCAATATCGGTAAGAATTTTATCAAAAAGACAAAAGCGCGAGTATTCGTGCACAGGAACCAGAAGTCCACTTTGCAGCATTACTTGAAGTAATCCCACGGTCTTAAGCGTGATACTTTTTCCACCGGCATTTGGACCACTTATGACAATGATGCGATTGTTCTCGTCAAGTTTTATATCCTGCGGATAGGTTTTCTCACCGCGTTTTCTATTGTTGAGTAAAAGTAGCGGGTGATAAGCTTCTTTGATCTCGAGTTCACGATTCTTAGTGATCTTAGGCAAAACAGCATCCAGTTTCTTGGCGTATTTCGCCTTCGCAGCGATGACATCAATGGTGCTTAGTAGTTTTTGATAGTCTTTTAATAACGGACCAAAAGGGCGCACAAAATTGGTGAGTGCTTTGAGAATGCGTTTGACCTCTTCTTGCTCGTCATACAAGAGATTGTTGAGTTCGCGTTGATGCGTCTGTGTAGCTTCAGGCTGAATGTAAACGATACTTCCGGTTTTTGAATTCCCAAGAATCGAACCTTTTACTTTACGCCTGTGCATCGCCGACACTGCCAAAACCCGAACATTGTCTACTATAGATTCCCGTATTTCATCTAAATACCCAAAAGAAGCATAACGCGATAGCGCCGAAGCAAAGCTGCTGTTGATCTTTGCTTTTACTTCATTAATGGCTCTTCTGGTTTGAAGCAGTACAGGAGAAGCATCGTCTTTAATTTCACCAAAACGATCTACAATGGTGTTGATCTCGTCGGTAAGTTCGGTTGTATATTCAGTATCCCGTACCGTTTGATGCAATACCGGGAAGGTCTCTTGAAATTTTCTAAAATAGCGTAAATGCGTATTAACCGTTTCCGAAAGGCTTCCTATTTTTCTAAAACTACCTACTTCAAGCACCGTATCTTCGATCCCCAACATTTTGAGTTCGTGATCAAGCGCATCAAAACCGTGATTAGGAATAGGCGTTTCGTGCGTATCAGAATTGATGTATTCTTGTGTTTGATCAAGCACAAAAAGCGTCTTTCTATAATTGCGCTGCGGTGCCAGCTTTAAGGCTTTGACCTTTCCCATATCGGTGATGCACAGTTCACTCAATTGTGCACATACGGTATGGAACTCTAAATCTGAAAGTGTTTTAGGATGAATTTTTATCATAGCATGCCAGTACGGCTGTATCCCTTTATTTAATTGCTTAATTTATTTGGAACTCAATCTTAAAAGTTGCCAAGACCAAAGATGTCACTAGCTTTTTTTGAAGAATCAAATTATATAATAAGAATTCTATTTTGGTCCTAGTAATGCTTTACCGATTTTTACCTAAGCAAATTTAAGATATTCATGAACGTTGACATACATCCCAGCTGGAAAGCTGTTTTAGCCGAAGAATTTGAAAAAGCCTATTTTAAAGATTTGGTGCGTTTCGTAAAAACGGAATACACGCAGCACACCTGTTACCCTAAAGGCGCCGATATTTTTAAGGCATTTGATCTTTGCAGTTTTGATGAGGTTAAGGTCGTTATTTTAGGACAAGATCCCTATCACGGACCGGGACAAGCCCACGGTCTTTGTTTTTCGGTACCGCAAGGGGTTGCAGCACCACCTTCATTGATTAATATTTTTAAAGAAATAGAAAGCGATCTCAATATAGCCGCACCAAATAATGGAAATTTAGAACGCTGGGCTTCTCAAGGTGTGCTTTTGCTTAATGCAACGCTAACGGTTAGAGCAGGTCAAGCGGGATCACATCAAGGAAAAGGCTGGGAACAATTTACTGATCGTGTGATTGAATTGATTTCGCAACATAAAGAAAATGTGGTGTTTTTACTTTGGGGCGGCTTTGCAAAAAAGAAAGCATCTAAAGTAGACGGTACAAAGCATCATATATTAACCAGCGGTCATCCTTCTCCGCTAAGTGCCAATCGCGGCTATTGGTTTGGCAACAGGCATTTTAGTAAAACCAACGCTTTGATCGAAAAATCAAATCAGAGACCAATAATATGGTAAGCGTTTAAAATAAATAAAGCAGCTCTCGCGAGCTGCTTTATTTATCTGTTGGATTTGAGGTCAAATCTAAGAAGCTTTATTCAATGCTAAAGGCTCGCTTAAATTCTTGTGTTTAGGGGTTACACGTTTTTGTGGTTTTTTAGCCACAGGTCCTCCTGCTACACTAAATTTGAATAACAAAACATTAATGATAAGCAAGGCACCCAAAATAATAGAAAATGTAACCATAGTTCAAAAATTTTGATTGCTTAATTAATTCAGGGGTAAAATTGTACATTTTTTTCTAGTTAACACTAAAAAAAATGGTAAAACTTTCTTTAAATCTGAGTTAAGTATAGCTGATTATCAGACTTTTTGTCGATCATATTCAACTTTTCGAGATAATTTAGAGCCAATTCTAATTCCTTTTTATCGAGACTTTTTTGAGACCAAGAAGTGATCGAAAGCCATTTTTTGATGTCCTCCAAATTTTGCTCGTACCGTTCAGAAAGTGCGTGTTCAATATGCTCAAGCGTTTTGAAGATTTTAGTTTTGGCATTGAGTACACTAAGGAATAGCTCCAATGATTTTTGATCATTTTCAATAGCCTTATCTGATGCTGCGATGACAAAACTTGACCATGGAGTAGGGAAATCTCCTACGCGTCTAAAGATTCCTTTATCGACTAAAGGTTTTGTAGTGAAGTGTTCCCACATAAAATAATCGGCATCACCTTCGGTTAAAGCTTCAATAGCAGTAGTGATATTATTGACGACTACGCATTCAATTTTTGAAGTATCCCAGCCTAATTCGTTGGCCTGAACATAAGCCATAACGTGACTTCCTGAACCATATCTACTTATAGCCGGTCGCTTGTCTTCTAGATCTGCTATGCTGTGAAAATCACTTTTGGCAGCTACGTGAATTCCCCAACGTAGCGGACTCGATACATAATTCTGAATGATTTTAGACGGGTTGCCGTTCGCGATATCTTTAATAATTCCTTCGGTGAGAATGATCGCAACATCAATTTCATCATTGCGCAGAGCCGAATTCATAGCACCTGTGCCTCCCGGAAATTCAACCCATTCTACATGGATTCCTTTTTCGGCAAAAAGACCTTCTTCAATACATAAATGAATAGGCAGATTAAAATGTTCTGGTACACCGCCAACGCGTAATGTGGTCATGTTAATTGTTTTTTAGTTTGAGGTAATCGTAAATTTCGTATTGCGAGCGAATGCGCTTATCGCCGGTTTTTTGCTTGACGTAGGCATTGGTCTCTTCTGCATCTTGTATCCGCGCTTTAACATTATCAGCTAACTGTAAAACAAGAATGTCTTTGAGTTCTGCAAAGAGATCAGGATCATAGATTGGAGTAAGTACTTCAATTCTTCGATCAAGATTACGGGTCATCCAGTCTGCAGAGCCTATATACATTTGTTCGTCACCCCCGTTATGGAAAAGATAAATACGTCCATGTTCCAGATAGCGGTCTACAATTGAGGTCATATAAATATTCTCACTCAATCCTTCAACCCCCGGAATTAAGCACGTAAAGCCGCGTACGATCATTCGGATCTTTACACCGGCTTGACTTGCTTTGTACAACAACTGAATCATATCTGGATCTTCTAGACTATTCATTTTTGCTGTGATCTGTGCTTTTTTCCCTGCCTGAGCAGCTTCAATCTCGTTGTGAATGAGTTTTTCAAAAATTCTACGTGTGGTAAATGGCGAAATTAGTAGATGCTTGTTACGAGGAATAATGAGTTCACCTTCAAGCACTCTAAAAACACGTCCCAATTCTTTAGTGATTTTTTTATGTGCTGTGAATATTCCGTGATCACAATAAATTTTTGAAGTTTCGCCATTAAAGTTTCCGGTTCCGATATAAGCATAGCGTACTGCTTTATCTTGTTCTTGGCGAATGATCATCAAAATCTTAGAATGCACCTTTATGCGTGGATAGCTGTAGATGACTCGTGCGCCACGTTCTTCAAATTTTCGTCCCCAGGTAATGTTGTTTTCTTCATCAAAGCGCGCTTTGGCCTCAATAAATATGGTGACTTTTTTTCCGTTATCTATTGCTTTTAAGAGAGCTGTGGTGAGCACCGACTCATCGGCTACGCGATATAACGAAATTTTGATATGAGTAACCGCGGCATCTTCAGAAGCCTGTTCTACAAAACGCTCTACATAGTTAAAGCTCATGAACGGAAAATGAACGAGTTGGTCTTTCTCTGCGATGGCTTTGAAAAAATCTTTGGCTTTATCCAGCGTGCGATGCTTTATAAAAGGTTTTGAGGTGTAATGCAGTTTAGGATTATTGGTAAGGTCTGGGAATTTGAAAAAGTCGTTGAAATTATGATACCTTCCTCCTGGCATCATATCAATTTTACCCAAATTCAATAATTTACGCAGGCGCTTTGCCACCGGTTTAGGCATTGCGGCATCATAGAGCAGTCGCGTGGGTTGTCCTTCCTGACGCTGTTCTAAAGATTTATAAATACGTTCGGCTAAAATTCCACCGAGCTCATCATCGATATAAAGTTCTGCATCGCGTGAAAGCTTTATCTCATAGACGCCATCAACAGTGCTGGAATTAAAAATATTGTCAATCTCGTAACGTATGATGTCATCTAAAAAGGTAATATGATAGGTGTCGCTTACTTTTCCTAGGTCTACAAAGCGATTATTTGAATCTGTAGGGATTTTAACAAATCCTAGTTTTTTTGAATCGGAAAACGTAACGCAAAGATAAAGACTTTGATTTTCAAGAAAAATCTCTTTGTCTTTGGAAGGATCTATCAGTTTTGTCTCTAATTCATTTTTAATATGCGCGACAAACCAAATATTGGCCAGCTGAGCTTGAATATTGGTAAACTTTTCTGAAGGAACAAGCACAATATTATTCTCGGCAAGCTCTGGAAGAATCTCTTCATTATAAATTTTACCAAAGGCTTCCTGTTGTTCTTTAACTAAGGCAAGTATTTGCTTAACCGTTTTGTTAGGCTTGAGTGCAAGTTTTTTTCTAATGCTCTTTTCAACGCGTTTCATTTGCCGCAACTGACTTACGCGCACTCTAAAATATTCATCAAGATTAGAAGAATAAATGGCTAAAAATTTCATACGCTCAAAGAGCGGATTGTTTTCTTTGTCCTGAGCTTCTTGTAAAACACGAGCATTAAAACTAAGCCAGTTTAAATCTCTGTGAATTAAATTATCAGCCAAATCGGTTTCCATATTTTGAAAGATTTTGTTCAAAAATACGAAAGGCTTTAACGGTCTGAATTAAGCTTTTGTTAAAAGAAAATCACAAGCTGGCGATGCGTGCTAGTGCTGTTGTGATCATATGATTTACGGTAGCTGCAGGATCTTTACTAAACACCCCTGTCGCCCGGTTGGCAAGAATGGCGTTTATAGAAAGTGCTCGGTGACCAAGAAGTTTACACAAGCCATAAATTCCTGAAGTTTCCATCTCGAGATTGGTGATACGGGTACCTTTAAAATCAAAGTTTTCAAGCTTATCATTGAGTTGAGCATCTTCGGTTTTCAAACGTAATTGACGCCCTTGTGGACCATAAAAACCAATATTTGTTGCCGTCACTCCAGAGAAGAATTCTTCCGAATCAAAATGATTAAAAAGCGTTTTACTTGCCGAAACACAATATGGAGTACTTTTTTCTGTATTCCACGAAGTATGATTTACGAAGGCCTGCTCAAACGCTTTATCGCGAATGGCATCACTTTGATAAAAATGTAGCAATGCATCAAATCCCAAAGCTCGTTCAGTGAGTAAAATGCGATCAACCGGTATATCTTTTTGAATCGAACCGCTAGTACCTAATCTGATGATATTCAGTTTTTTAAGGTCTTTTTTAAGCGTGCGTGTTTTGAAATCGATATTGGCCAGCGCATCGAGTTCGTTCAACACAATATCGATATTGTCGGTGCCAATTCCTGTAGAAATCACTGTAATACGTTTGCCTTGATATACACCGGTAGTCGTTTTAAACTCTCGTTTCTGTACCGAAAATTCGATGGAATCAAAATGCTTGGTCACTTGTTCAACACGATCGGGATCGCCAACGGTGATGACAGTGTCTGCTAGTTGATGGGGGAGTAGGTGAAGGTGATAAATACTACCATCTTCATTCAAAATTAATTCTGAAGGGGCCAGCGTCATTCTAGCTGTATTTTAAAAGTTCGTGACTCGCAGGATTGTAAAGAAATGCGTATTTGTGCGTTCCGCCGTAGGCTAAATCGTCTTTAAGCGTATCATAAAAATTGGTCTCGCCTTCAAGTACTTTTTTCCCTTTGGTATTGAGAACCAGCTGCCCGTCTTGCATTCTGAAAAAAGGTTTTAAAGCCTTGATCATACGTTCAATTTGCAGGTCTCCATAACCGTAATATCCTTGATGCTTGAGTACAAAACCACAAAGTTGTCGTTTTGAATGAATATCGTGCAGATCTATGAGTTTGAGAATATTGGTTTCTAGGGTGTTCAATCCGGTATTTTTATTAGGGAAGCGTTCTATATGCGCTCTAATGCAACTAGAAAGATATTTGAAGTTTGAACTCTTTTTGATTTCCGCTTTAAGTTCAACCGGTTTTTCATCACAGTACAATTGCCAGATGTGATGAGCAATTTTTAGGTCTTCAGGTGCGAGTTTTATTTTCTTGTCATAATGTGTGAAAAGCTGCTCATCGGTCAATTCAGAAAGGCCTTTTAGCTGCGCTTGTCCTTTTACCCAACCGCTACACACAATATAGATAGGCATTTCATTTTTATGCTGAATCAAATAGCTAATCGCTGCAAGCATATTGATATGGCAAAATAGATCAAACTCAAACCAAAGGATTATTTCATCATAATCATTAATTGCGTTCAATTTGTTTAACTGACTCACAAATTTTTGCTCATAATCTTCTTCGGAAACTTTATAAGTTTCTTTCAAGAATTTTTTACGCGCTTCAATAAATTCCTGAGAACCTACTTCTTCAATAGTTGGACCTTCACAAAGCATTTCACGCCAAATGATGAGATCTCCGGCCAAATCTAATGTGTTTAACCGGTCTGTGAGACTGTCACCATTGGTGATATGCAGTGTGTGTTTTATCATACTATTGAAAATCTAAATTAACCTCCTACACGTTTAACTTTAAAACCTTTATCTTTTAAAAACGACATTATCTTATCGCGGTAATCTCCTTGAATGATTATTTTTTCTTTTTTAAAGCTTCCGCCCACACCCAGCATTTTTTTTAATTCTTTAGACAGAATTTTAAAATCTGAATCTGCACCGGTATAACCTTCGATGATGGTGATGGGTTTTCCTTTACGCTTTTCATATTTACATAAAAGCGGGTCTTCTTGCATCCAGATTCCTAAGTCATTTGCATCTTCTTCGTGCTGCTCTGGCTCTGGCTCGTGATCTGGAAATAAATTTTTGAGCTGGTCTTGTAAGTCCATTTCAATTATTTTTTTATCAAGCCTATTTCAACAAGACGTTGGTGTAAAAATTCTCCTGCAGTGATATCAGGATAGGCTTTAGGATGAGATTCATCAATACATTCTTCTAAGCAGTTAAGCGGCATCTCACTACGCGGATGCATAAAGAACGGAATTGAATAACGCGGGGTGTCCCATTGCTCCTTTGGAGGATTGGCCACGCGGTGAATCGTAGATCTTAATTTATTATTTGTATGGCGTTCAAGCATATCACCTACATTGATCACCAGTTCATCTTCATTGGGGATGGCATCAATCCATTCGCCGTCTTTTCTCAAAACTTGTAATCCGCCGGAAGAAGCACCCATTAAAAGCGTGATCAGATTAATGTCACCGTGTGCTCCGGCACGAACAGCGCCTTTAGGTTCTTCAGTAATGGGAGGATAGTGTATAGGGCGCAAAATACTATTGCCATTTCTTGCCCATTTATCAAAATAAAACTCGTCTAAACCGATATAAAGAGCCAAAGCACGTAATACATAAATTCCGGTTTTTTCAAGCATTTTATACGCTTCCATCCCGGTTTTATTGAAGTTTTCTAGTTCTTTGACTTCAACATTTTCAGGGTATTCTTCGATTAAATTAGCATCAGCATCCGGTTCTTGACCAAAATGCCAAAATTCTTTTAGATCCCCTTCTTTTTTGCCTTTAGCGTGTTCTTTTCCAAAGGAGATATAACCGCGCTGGCCACCAAGACCGTCAATTTCATACTTCTGTTTTGTTGCTTCGGGAAGGTCAAAAAAGGATTTTACTTCACTATATAGAGCATCGACTAAAGCGTCATCAAGAAAATGATTTTTTAAGGAAACAAATCCTATTTCTTCATAAGCTTTACCAATCTCATCAACAAATTTTTGCTTCTTTGCCGGGTCTTCACTTAAAAAGTCTGCGAGGTTAACGCTGGGTATATTATTCATAATTTAGAGGTACATTCAATGTTTGCAATATGTAAAGATATTAAATATTTACGGCTCCAATTTTTAAACAATCCTTAAAATATAAGTCGCTCACTATCATTTATGTATAATTTAAATTTTAGTGGCGAAATATATAAAAGCAGGTGAAGTTTAGGTGAAACATAAGCCTCAGTCAAAAAACAATTATTTTTCAAAGCACAGGCATTGTATAAATTTAAAGTATGAATATAGAAGAAAACCTGCAGCGGGCATTACAGTCTTATGATTTGAACAGCGAGACTTTATTGAAACTGTATGAGCAAGTGTTGCGACCAAGGCGCATTGAAGAAAGGATGTTGATTCTTTTGCGTCAGGGAAAAATTTCAAAATGGTTTAGCGGCATTGGTCAGGAAGCCATTGCGGTTGGAGTAACTATGGCTTTAGAAACCGATGAATACATCTTGCCAATGCACAGAAATTTGGGTGTTTTTACCACAAGAAAAGTGCCTTTGCATCGCCTATTCAGTCAGTGGCAAGGCAAAGCGAATGGATTTACTAAAGGACGCGATCGCAGTTTTCATTTTGGTACGCAAGACTATAAAATTGTGGGAATGATTTCGCACTTGGGTCCACAGCTTGGAGTTGCAGATGGGATAGCGCTGGCGCATAAATTACGTCACGAAAAAAAGATCACGGCAGTTTTTACTGGAGAAGGAGGTACGAGCGAAGGCGATTTTCACGAGGCACTCAACGTGGCTTCGGTTTGGGATCTGCCGGTTTTATTCTGTATTGAAAATAACGGCTACGGACTTTCTACACCCACATCAGAGCAATACCGCTGTGAGCATCTGGCAGATCGGGCCAAAGGTTACGGTATGGAAAGCCATATTATAGATGGCAACAACATTCTTGATGTGTATACAAAGCTCAGTACTATTGCGCAATCAGTAAGAGAGCGATCACGACCGGTTTTGATCGAGTTTAAAACTTTTAGAATGCGTGGGCACGAGGAGGCGAGCGGTGTTAAATATGTGCCGGAAACTTTATTAGACACTTGGGCATTGCGCGATCCTGTGACTAATTTCGAATCGTATTTAATAGAAAAAGGCTTGTTAACCGAAGCTTTAAAGCACGAGATTGAGGATAAGATTCATCAAGAAATTGAACAAGCTTTGCAAAAGGTGGCTGCAGAACCAGCTGTAAATGCTGATCTGCATACCGAACTCAACGATGTTTTTGCTCCAGTTGAATTTACCCAAATAAAACCTGGTGAGGCTACACAAGAGGTTCGGTTTATAGATGCCATTCAATTGGGGCTTCGTCAAAGTTTAGAGCGTTTTGAGAATCTCGTTTTAATGGGGCAAGATGTGGCTGCATATGGCGGTGTGTTTAAAATCACTGAAGGTTTTATGGAGCAATTTGGTGCAGAACGCATTAGAAATACTCCTATTTGTGAGTCGGCAATCGTTGAAACTGCAATGGGCTTGGCCATTAATGGATACAAAGCTATAGTTGAAATGCAATTTGCAGATTTTGTAAGTAGTGGTTTTAATCCTATTGTTAATTATTTGGCCAAAAGTTATTACCGCTGGGGCCAACCGGCAGACGTGGTGATCAGAATGCCGTGCGGTGCAGGAGTAGGAGCAGGACCGTTTCACAGTCAAACTAATGAAGCTTGGTTTACGCATACTGCCGGTCTCAAAGTAGTATATCCTGCTTTTCCTTACGACGCAAAAGGCTTACTCGCAGCGGCGATTGAAGATCAAAACCCGGTATTGTTTTTTGAACATAAAGCCTTGTATCGAACCATTACAGAGGAAATTCCTGCAGCCTATTATACCTTACCTTTAGGAAAAGCTTCGGTGGTACGTGAAGGTTCAAAGGTTACCCTCATCACTTATGGCGCTCCGGTGCATTGGGCGCTAGAGGTTTTGAATGCGAATACAACCTGGTCTGTAGAACTTATCGACTTGCGAAGTTTGATCCCGTTAGATTATGAGACGATCAAAACTTCGGTACAAAAAACAGGCAAGGTTTTATTACTTACTGAAGATGTGAATTTTGGTAGTATTACCGCAGATATTTCAGCCTATATCGCCGAAGAATGTTTTACGTATCTCGACGCACCAATTAAAAGACTTTCAAGCTTAGATACACCGATTCCTTTTGCTCAGGATCTTGAAAATCAGTACTTGGCAAAACAGAAAATAGCACAAGCGCTTCAGGATTTGTTGGCTTATTAATGTTAAAATTTTATCGAAATCTAAACTGGTCGCTTTTTACCTTAACGCATTTTAACAGCGCTGAGTTAAACACTATTAATTCTAAAAATTTCATTTCTACTTCTCAATATTTTTGAAGCATTACTAACCAATAAATCTTACAATTATGTTGAAGTGGACAGTTATATTTATCATTATCGCGATCGTAGCAGCAATCTTTGGGTTCGGTGGAATCGCATCAGGAGCAGAAAGTATTGCTAAAATACTTTTCTTCATCTTTATCGTATTATTCTTGATAAGCTTACTTTCGAGATTATTTAGATAAATAAAAGTTTAATCAATTTTTAATTTATGAAACGGATTATCACAGTACTGCTTTTAAGCGTGTTTATGGTTTCTTGCGGTGGGAGCAACCAAGTTGTAAAACAGTCAAGAAAAACGCTTAAAGGATATTGGAATTTAGATAATATCAATTATAACAATGCACCCGGAGTTTATGATGTGACGCTTTTTGGCGACGCTTCTTCAGAGTGTATGGTAGGAAGCACGTGGAGGTTTATACCTAATAATAATTTTGGTAATTATGAAATTACCGATGGAAGCTGTGCTCTAGGAAAACGCTATTTTGTTTGGAGTATTCCTGCTCAGGAAAGCGCTACCAGTTATGATATTTTGCTAAAACCGACTGATGAGAAGATGAATTCTACTATGAATAATGCCGGTTTTCGACTAAATATTAATTATCTTTCTGATAATGAATTGACCTTCACGCAGACGGTTCAAGTCGATGGGAAGCCTTTTACTATAGTGATGAATTTTTCTAAAATTTCAGAATAATTTTAACCAAATAGATGTGCTTTTGAGTTTGGTTCTTTAACTAAATTCAAGAGCATATTTCAATTTTAATAAAACAAACTATGAAAACTATACTTAGAAATGTTTCAATGTTTGCCATTGCGATCTCGATGCTTACGGGTTGTGAGGCGACAAAAAATGCAAATAACCAGCAAAAAGGTACTGTAATCGGTGCTGCCGGAGGTGCGATTTTAGGTGCCGTGATAGGTAATAATGTAGGTAAGAAAGGAGATGGTGGTGAGCTTGGTGCCGTAATAGGTGGTGTTGTAGGTGGTGCTGCAGGTAATGTGATTGGTAAAAAGATGGACAAGCAAGCACAGCGTATTGAGGAAGAAATTCCTGGAGCTGAAGTTGAGCGTGTAGATGACGGTATTGTAGTAAACTTTGATGAAAACAGTGGTGTGTATTTCGCTACAAATAAATACAATATTAATAGCGCTTCTCAAGAAACATTAAATGGTCTTTCTAGAGTGATGCAAGAATATCCACAAACCAATGTGTTGGTCGTAGGTCATACAGACAGCACAGGTTCTGCAGATTATAATATGACGCTTTCTAAAAATCGTGCGCAAGCCGTGACCAATTATTTGGTAAGCCAAGGTATTGCTTCAGGAAGATTTACAACGCAGTGGTATGGTGAAGAACAACCTAAGTATACCAATGAAACTGCAGAAGGTCGTTCTAAAAACCGTCGTGTAACTTTAGCGATCGTTCCTAACCAAGAGATGGTAAATGAAGCTAAGCAAGAGGCTGGCGAAAATTAATAGAACACGTTTAAGACTCCTATTTTAGGATGATTAATTGAGAGAACTCCTTGCATAATTTGTAAGGAGTTTTTTTATGCATATTATGGGTGCCGCTAAAAAGTATAACAGCTTGAGGTTTGACTAAGGATGGTTTATTTAGTAATTTGATCAAGTTTGAAAAGGTCGTTAAACATAGCTATCATCGGAGCAGGACTTGCAGGTCTTACTGCCGCAATTCACCTAAGAAAAGAAGGTTTTCAGGTGATGCTTTTTGAGAAGGGAGAATACCCTAAACACAAAGTATGCGGAGAATATCTCTCTAACGAAATGCTACCCTACTGGAAGTATTTAGGAATTGATCCTTTTAAATGGGGCGCGGTTGCTATCGATCAATTAGAATTGTCTGCGGTAAACGGAAAATCGCTCAACCTTAAACTGCCGTTGGGAGGTTTTGGGATCAGTCGTTTTAAACTTGATCACCATCTTTTAGAATACGCGCTTAGTTTAGGTTGTACCTTGATCTCTCAGACGGTTAGGGAAATTCATTTTGCTGAAAATACCTTTAGCATTTCAACAAAAGAACATCAGGATTTTGAAGCAGATTTGGTGATTGGAGCATTTGGAAAACGTTCTAATATAGACTTTAAGTTAGACCGAAAGTTCACAGCAAGTAAGAACGACTGGTTAGCCGTAAAAGGACATTATACAGCAGATATTCCTTCGGATCAAGTGAGTCTTCATAATTTTAAAGGAGGTTACTGCGGCATTTCAATGGTGGAAGAGCGCAAAGTAAATGTTTGCTATCTAACCCGTACCGAAGCTTTTAAACCCTTCAAGAATATTGAAACGTTTCAGCAACAGGTGCTTTGTGAGAATCCCAATTTGAATGACTTCTTTGCACACGCTCAACCACTTTTTGACCAACCTATCAGTATCAGTCAGATCGCATTTCAATCAAAACCGAGCGTAGAAAATCATATGTTGATGTGTGGCGACAGCGCCGGACTCATTCATCCCTTATGTGGTAATGGGATGGCGATGGCGGTGATTTCGGCTAAATTAGCTTCAGAATGTATTTCTGGAAGTGCGCGTCAGGATTGGTCGCGTACTGAACTTGAGCAACGTTACGATAAACTCTGGAAGCAAACGTTTAGAAACCGCTTGCGTGCCGGAAACCTGTTGCAGCGCGCATTGCAAAATGATGTGCTTACATCAACAGGAATACAGGTTTTAAAATACGTTCCAAAAGTTACACAAAAACTCATTCAAACAACCCACGGAAAACCTTTGAAGATTTGAAATATAGAAAGCTTACTCCGGAGTTGATGGATGACCCCAACGTAGATGAGGTTACTTTGCAAGCTGCATTGGCCGAGGTTACCCGCGTCAATAAATACTTGGGCGGACAGCAAGTGACGCTAGAGGGTTTGCGCTATTTTTTTGATCGGTTTTTACAAAAAAGCTACACCATTCTCGATGTAGGATGCGGTGACGGAGCAATGTTGCGCAGTATCGCCATTTTTGCCAGACAACGCTCTATTTCTGTAACATTGATAGGAATCGATATCAATCCAAAAAGTATTGCTTTAGCACAAGAGCGTTCAAAAGATTTTCCGGAGTTGTCGTTTCAAGTTCAGGATGTTTTTAAGCTAAAAGACACTCATCAGGAGATCGATATAATCACTTCGACTTTAACAATGCATCATTTCACCGATGCTGAAATTATTAAGTTTCTAACACAGTTTTTAAAACTGGCAAACTTAGGAGTGGTGATCAATGATTTGCAGCGCAGCAAGATCGCATATCGATTGTTTCAGGCGTATAGTAGCCTATTTATGAGAAGTGCAATGGCGCGGTACGATGGTTTAATTTCTATTGAACGCGCTTTTACAAAAAACGATTTGTTATCTTTTACATCAAAACTCGGGGTACAGTCGTTTAATATAAAATGGCGCTGGGCGTTCAGATATTTATGGATATTAGAAAATCAAAAGTAGCAATCGCAGGTGTAGCCAAAGCTGTCCCAAAATACAGTCGCGAAACCCAAGAAATTCTTCCGTTGGTGACCCAATGGATGGCAGGGCAGGAAGAGCGTTTTCAACGTAAAGTGAAAAAGATTTTCAGCAATGCCGGGGTAGATAAGCGGTATAGTATTATGGCTCCTGATGAAGTGTTTACTGCAACTTCTTTTGAGCATAAAAACAACATTTACAAACGTGAGGCAATCAAACTTGGAGAAGATGCTCTGCGCTCTGCGCTTGAAAAAAAAGGTTGGGAAGCGCAATCGCTAGATTATATCATCACCGTGAGTTGCACGGGAATAATGATTCCGTCGCTTGACGCCTATCTCATTAACCGCTTAAACCTAAGACAAGACATTACCCGATTACCGGTCACCGAAATGGGTTGCGCCGCAGGAATTTCAGGGATCTTGTATGCCAATGATTTTCTTAAAGCCAATCCCGGTAAACGTGCTGCAGTGATTGCGGTAGAAAGTCCTACGGCGACCTTTCAGCTAGATGATTTTTCGATGGCCAATATTGTGAGCGCGGCAATTTTTGGCGACGGCGCGGCCTGCGTTTTGCTTTCTTCAGAAGAGCAGACGTTAGGACCAAAAATCATCGATACCGAAATGTATCATTTTTACGATACCGAACAGATGATGGGATTTAACTTGACCAACAACGGACTCAAAATGATCCTTGATAAATCGGTTCCGGAAACTATAGCAGCGCACTTTCCGCAGATCATTAATCCGTTTCTCGCAAAGAATAGTATCAGTATTTCAGACGTCAATAATCTGGTGTTTCACCCCGGAGGAAAGAAGATCGTTCAGACGGTTGAAAGCTTGTTTGGCGCTTCAGGAAAAAATATAGACGATACTAAAGAAGTTCTTCGGCTTTATGGCAATATGAGCAGTGTAACGGTGTTGTATGTTTTAGAACGTTTCTTAAATCGAAAAATTCCTGCCGAAGATTATGGATTGATGCTTAGTTTTGGTCCCGGTTTTTCAGCACAACGAATATTAATACAATGGTAACAGCTTTTGAATTTAATACCGAAGACACGGCTAACAGCTGGGCGTTGATCTTGGGTGGAAGTAGCGGTTTAGGTTTTGCTTCGGCAAAAAAACTCGCGGCTAAAGGTTTGCATCTTTGCATCGTGCACCGCACGCGCAGAAGCAAATTAGAGGAATTTAATCATACCATTGAAGCCTTGCGCCAAACAGGAATTGAGATCGGAACTTTTAATCTCGATGCGCTCAACCCGGCAACTATTGATAAGGTGAAAAATTTCTTTATCGAGCGGAATGCTTCAGTAAAAGTGTTATTGCATAGCATCGCTAAAGGAAACCTTAAACCTATTTATGCAAAGGACGCTTCCGTAGCTAAACTTTCAGGAAAAGATTTTATACTTACAACCGAAGCGATGGCGGTGAGTTTATACGACTGGGCGAGTGCATTTGCAAACGCTGGATTATTTGAAGAAAACGGAAAAATCCTAAGCTTTACCAGCGAGGGAAGCACAAAACCTTTACCCAATTACGCTGCAGTTTCCGCAGCTAAAGCCGCTTTAGAAGCCATAATTCGAAGTTTAGCCTTTGAATTGGCACCATTAAAAATAACCGCTAATTGTATTCAAGCAGGAGTAACCAATACTGAAAGTTTACAATTAATACCGGGAAGTGATCAGCTCATTGCGCAAGCATTGGAGCGCAATCCGCAAAGGCGATTGACTACTCCGGAGGATGTTGCTAATGTGGTGTACTTACTAACCAAACCCGAAGCCAATTGGATCAATGGAGCAGTGATTCCTGTGGATGGCGGGGAGCATTTAAGATAATTAAGAAAACAAAATATAAGAATGAAAATAGATTTGCGTAGCGATACGATCACAAAGCCCACTCCGGGAATGTTAGATGCGATGATGCATGCCGAAGTAGGAGATGATGTTTACAAAGAAGATCCCAGCGTTAATAAATTAGAAGTGCATATTGCCGAATTATTTGGGATGGACTCGGCGCTGTATTTCCCAACCGGTTCAATGACCAATCAGGCGGCGATAAAAATTCATACCCAACCCGGCGAGCAACTTATCGCAGATAAATATGCGCACGTGTACAATTATGAAGGAGGCGGAGTATCGTTTAATAGCGGAGTTTCTTGTAAACTGATAGACGGACATCGTGGGATGATCACAGCAGATCAGGTTGAAGAACATATCAATCCGCCAGATTTTTATCACAGCCCGTTAACATCTCTTGTTTGTCTTGAAAATACCACGAATAAAGGCGGTGGAGCTTGCTATGACTTTAGAGAAATCCTAAAGATCAGAAAGGTTTGTGATGATAATGGTTTAGGCTTTCATCTTGACGGTGCACGTCTTTGGAATGCACTTGTGGTGACCGACGAATCTCCTAAAGATTACGGGGCTGCTTTTGATACGATTTCGGTGTGCTTGTCTAAAGGTTTAGGAGCACCAATGGGATCTGTTTTGGTAGGTAAACAAAAGTTTATGGATAAGGCGATGCGTGTACGTAAAGTTTTAGGAGGCGGTATGCGTCAAGTAGGTTTTGCCGCTGCTGCGGGGCTTTACGGTATTGAGCATCATTGGCAACGTATGGCAGATGATCACAAGCGCGCTCAAGAACTTTCGATTGCTTTAAATCAGCATCCTGATGTAGCACACGTGGAGCCGGTAGAAACCAATATTCTGATTTTCAATCTACGCCCAGATGCAGATGAATTGCAATTTATAGAACGTCTAAAAGCCGAAGATATTCACATAAGTGCTTTGGGTAAAGGCAAACTTCGCATCGTTACGCATTATGACTATACCGAAGCAATGCATCAGCATTTTTTGGCATTTTTAAAAAATGCTTAAGACTGGGAGTGTAGTAGGCAGATTTGTAATCTGCTATTTTTCAGTATAAATATGGGATTTTGATTGACGAAATCAGGCTCAAGTACTTTTAAATTATCAATTTTTTAAAAATAGGCTGTATTGAACTAGTTTTTTAAGCTTCTCGCTTGATTTACTTTGGTGAATGCTATCTTAGTAAGAAGTTAACCCAATTTGCGCGTTGAGCGCCAAGCATAATAAAACCAGTTCTTTATGGCCTTAAAAGTAGCGATCTCTCATAAGACGAAATACAAATATGACAAACGTATTTCCCTGTCGCCACACATTTTTAGACTACGTCCTGCGCCACACAGTAGAACGCCTATTGAGGCATATTCGCTCAAAATAAAGCCGGAAAATCATTTTTTCAACTGGCAGCAAGATCCTTTTGGGAATTACCTTGCGCGCGTGGTTTTTCCTGAAAAAACAGACGAACTATCAATTGATGTTGAAATTATAGCCGACCTTAAAACGATCAATCCGTTTGATTTTTTTGTAGAAGATTCGGTGGAAGAATTTCCGTTTAAATATAAAGATTCCCTTAAAAAAGAATTACTTCCTTACCTAGAAATAACAGACGACGGCCCGCTACTCAAGAAGTTTTTAAAAACTATTGATGTTTCAGAGCAGCTCACGATTTACTTTTTAATCGGTCTTAATCGCCACATCAATGAGTACCTCAATTATACCGTGCGTATGGAACCCGGCGTACAATCTTGTGAAGAAACGCTGGAGAAAAAATTAGGTTCTTGTCGTGATTTTGCCTGGTTATTGGTACAAAGTTTACGGCATTTAGGATTGGCAGCACGCTTTGTTTCGGGCTATTTGGTGCAGTTAAAATCTGATGAAAAATCTCTAGATGGTCCATCTGGTCCTGAAGAAGATTTCACCGATTTACACGCTTGGGCAGAAGTCTATATTCCCGGAGCCGGCTGGATTGGTTTGGATTCCACTTCAGGTTTATTGGCTGGGGAAGGACATATTCCGTTAGCCTGTACGCCTTCTTTTGAAAGCGCTGCGCCTGTTGTTGGTTTTTCTGATCCTGCGGAAACGGAGTTTGAATTTGATAATTCGGTTACCCGAATATTCGAATCTCCGCGAGTTACCAAGCCCTATACAGAAGCACAATGGAACGCAATTTATGAGCTAGGGTTTGAGGTTGAAAAAGAATTGCAAGCAGGCGATGTGCGCCTTACGATGGGAGGGGAGCCGACTTTCGTTTCTATAGATGATATGGAATCAGACCAGTGGAATACTGCTGCAGACGGTCCTGAAAAGCGAAAACTTTCTGAAGGACTTTCTAAACGCTTGCTGCATAAATTTGGTCAGGGTGGAATGTTTCACCACGCACAAGGAAAATGGTATCCCGGCGAGCCTATTCCACGTTGGTCTATAGGTTTACATTGGCGTAAAGACGGCATTCCTATCTGGAAAGACGAGTCGCTTATGGCTTCTTTCAATGAGGAATATGATTTGCCGGAAGGAGTCACAAAGACTTTTCTGCAAGAATTGGCGCTTAATCTTGGGATCCGTTTAGAGTACATTACTCCCGCCTATGAAGATGTATTTTATTTTATGTGGGAAGAGGGGAGACTTCCAGTAGATGTTGATCCCTTAAAAGGCGATGATGTAGCGACTTCTGTGCGCAATCGCCTCAATAAAGTTTTAGAACAAGGATTGGATAAGAAAATCGGTCACGTGATGCCGTTGGCCAATATTCAAGGAAAATGGGTTACGAGTCCGTGGCGTTTCCGTAGAAATCATCTTTTTCTCATTCCGGGGAATTCACCGGTAGGTTTGCGTTTACCGCTTAATTCGTTGATCGAAGAACCCGATGTACCCACACAGCCCATTGCAGATCCTGATCTTTTTGACAAACGGAAGCCTTTTGGCCCATACGGTGAAGCTTTAGAAAAACGTAAAGCCGCTGAAAAACCTAAAAAGAAAAACGGGAAAGTTGATCATAATGCAGATAAGAAAGAAAAGAATCCGTTTGCACGCACCGCGATTTGTGCTGAAGTTCGGGATAAAAAACTTTATTTATTTCTTCCGCCTTTAGACAATGCCGAAACTTTTATTGACTTAATGGCTTCTGTGGAAGCTGCAGCAAAAAAGCTCAATGTTCCTGTATTGATCGAAGGTTATGAGCCGCCACGAGATAATCGTCTTGAGGTGTTGAAGGTAACGCCAGATCCCGGAGTTATTGAAGTGAATGTACATCCGGCGAAGAACTGGGACGAACTTACTAAAAATACGCTCACGTTGTATGAAGAGGCTAAAAAGAGCCGTTTGGGTACCGAAAAATTTATGCTCGACGGAAAACACACCGGCACCGGTGGTGGAAACCACGTGACCTTAGGCGGTGTCACTCCGGCTGATAGTCCGTTGTTGCGCCGACCAGATTTGTTGCGCAGCTTGCTTACGTTTTGGCAACATCACCCCGGACTTTCCTATTTATTTTCCGGGGGATTTATCGGTTCAACGAGTCAGGCGCCACGAGTTGATGAAGGTCGTCAGGAAAATTTATACGAACTGGAAATCGCATTCAATCAAATTCCGGAGGATGAAGATGTACCGTTTTGGTTGACCGATCGATTATTCAGGCATTTACTTACTGATATTACCGGAAACACGCATCGCGCAGAGTTCTGTATCGATAAATTATATTCGCCAGATTCGTCTTCCGGAAGATTAGGAATTCTTGAATTACGCGCGTTTGATATGCCACCACACGCACAAATGAGTTTAATGCAAATGTTGCTCGTGCGCACACTGGTTTCCTGGTTTTGGAATGAACCTTACAAACATAAACTTACCCGTTGGGGCACACAGTTGCACGATAAATTCCTGATGGAGCATTATGTGCGAGAAGATATTAAGGACATTGTTGAGCAGCTTAATGCGGCAGGATATCCATTCAAATTAGATTGGTTTGATCCGTTTTTTGAATTCCGTTTTCCTCTGTATGGTTTAGTTGATATCAAAGATATGCAGGTAGAATTGCGTGCCGCGATAGAACCTTGGAATGTACTGGGAGAAGAAATGACCGGTGGCGGGACTTCGCGCTACGTAGACTCATCTCTAGAACGTGTTCAGATCAAAGTTTCAAACTTTAATGATGAGCGCTATGTGTTGACCTGCAACGGCGTGAAAGTACAATTAAGCAATACCGGTGTCAAAGGAGAATATGTTGCCGGTGTACGTTATAAAGCTTGGCAACCGTGGTCTGCTTTGCACCCTACAATTCCTGTAGATACACCATTGGTTTTTGATATTGTTGATTTGTGGAATCAGCGCTCTATTGGAGGTTGTACGTATTTTGTATCACACCCGGGTGGACGCAATTATGAGACATATCCTATAAACAGCTTAGAAGCAGAATCTAGAAGAATCAATCGTTTTTGGGATATTGGTCATACGCAAGGCAATTTGGTTTATACTGAAAAAGAGCCCGATACCAAGCTTGCAGGCCGAACTTTAAAATCAACTTCTTCAGAAAAAACATTTAATTTTAAAGAAATTCCTGTAAATCCAGAATTCCCACATTTACTAGATTTGCGAAAGAAATAATTATTTACAACCCTGAATATGACTGTGGCTACTAATGCTTGGTTTACCAAGTATTTTACAGATTATACCTACGACGAGATGTTTACCCCAGATCTCAGCGTTAAGGAAGATTGGCAGGAGCTTTTAGAGAACTTTAAGCGCATAGGTATTGACGGCTTAACACAACGTCAAAATGATATCAATTGGCTGCTGGAAGAAAACGGGGTTACGTATAATGTGTATAACGATCCCAACGGGCTTAATCGCCCTTGGAATCTTAATGTTGTTCCTTTTATCCTTAAAGCGAACGAGTGGCAAAAAATTGAAAAAGGCCTTAAACAGCGCGCACACCTGCTAGATCTTGTTCTTAAAGATATTTATGGCGAGCGTAAGTTGATCAAAGAAGGTATTGTACCTCACGAAGTGATCTATGGACATCGCGGATTCCTACGGCAATGTGATAAAATTCAGTATAAAATTGATAAGCATTTATTGCTGTATGCCGCAGATTTAGCTCGAGGTACCGATGGCAGAATGTGGGTGGTGAATGACCGCTCTCAGGCACCATCAGGAATGGGGTATGCTCTTGAAAATCGCTCTACGGCAAACCGCGTTCTTGCCGATATTTTTGGCGAAATGAACATCAAGCGACTTTCAGAATTTTTTAAAGAATTCAACGAGCTGTTGCTTGAGGCTTCTCCCGATAAAGTTGAAAATCCCAACATTGTTATTCTTACTCCGGGCTCGCATAACGAGACTTATTTTGAACACGCCTATTTAGCTTCATTTCTAGGATATCCTTTGGTTCAGGGGAATGACTTGGTCGTTCGCGACGGATTTCTGTTTATGAAATCGCTTAAAGGATTGAAGAAAGTACACGTGGTTTTGAGACGAGTGGATGATATTTTTACAGATCCACTTGAGTTACGTGAAGACTCTCATCTTGGTGTTGCGGGATTACTGGATGTAGTGCGTAGACAGAATGTAGCGGTGGTGAATCCCATAGGAAGTGGCGTTTTAGAAAACCCGGGGCTTATTCCTTTTATGCCGGCTATTTGCAAATATTTTTTAAAGGAAGATTTACAGTTGCCTCAAATTGCGAGTTGGTGGTGTGGTCAGGAGAAAGAGAAAGACTATGTGCTGAAGAATTTAGCAAACCTCGTCATTAAGCCGATTGATCGAACCAATCGCGAACACATACATTTTGGATCTCAGATGTCTACCGAAGAGCTTGAAGCACTTCGGAAAGAAATTTTAAAGAAGCCTTATCATTTTGTTGCTCAGGAACGCATCAGTTTTTCTACAGCGCCCAACTATTCAAAAGGAACTTTTGAACCGCGTAATATGGTCGCTCGTACGTTTACCATTGCAGGAAAAAGTGGCTACAATGTGATGCCGGGCGGATTGGTGCGTGTCGCTCCGGAACGTGGAAAACTAAGGGTTTCTAATCAACGTGGGGGAACCAGTAAAGATTTTTGGATCATTGGAGATCTTAAAAGTGAAGAGACGGCAAATTATAGTTGGAATCGCAGATCTGCCGTTTCGGTAAGCGGTCTTGATGATCTACCGAGTTTGACTGCGGAAAATTTATATTGGGCTGGTCGTTATGTGGGACGCACTTTAGTAAATGCACGTTTTTTACGAATGGTCTTAAAACAGATGAATGCTCCTGAAGCCGAATCTAATCAACAAACCTGCTCGGTTAAAATGAATATCCTCTATAAGGCTGTTACCCAAATGACCGGTACCTATCCCGGCTTTATGGAGAAAAGTAAGAACGGCACCTACGCGATGGACAATCCGCTGAAAGAAATGATGGCGGTAGTTCTTGACCGAAATAAAATAGGAAGTCTAGCTAACTCAATGATGATGTTCAGCAATTCCTATTATTCCATAAGGAATTTGTGGAGTAGTGATATGTGGCGGGTTTTTGAAAATATTCAAAAATTGTGGCGCAATCTGGAAAATGAAAAGCAGATCACCGTCAATAAAATGATCAAAACCCTTAATCAATTGATTACGCGTTTGATTGCTTTTATGGGACTTATTGAAGAAAGCATTATGGTAGACCAGGGATTATTGCTTTATTTTATTGGTCTTCAGTTAGAGCAAAGTATGCTTACAATAACCAAATGTCGCTCACTTTTGGTGATCAAGCAGTCTGGGCAAACTGAATATGAAGTGCTTGAGTCGTTATTGAGCAGTCATGAAAGTTTAAATATTTATCGTTACAGCTATAGATCTTACATACGCGTAGAACCAGTGATCAGCTTGTTGCTTATGGATTTGAAATACCCGAGATCATTGGCTTTTCAGCTGGGAAGATTACAAAAAGATATAGCTCGTTTGCCACATTCTCAAAAGTCAGACGCCCTTATGGATTATGAGAAAAAAGTTTTTGAAGCGTTTTCAAAATTACGTTTGGCAAGCTCTGAAGCACTCGCACAAACACAAGACGATCAAGGCAACATACGAGAGCATCTTGACATGCTTTTAGAAAGCCTAAGTGACTTATTATTTTCAGCCTCACAATCAATTTCAAACACCTATTTCAACCATACGTATAAGCAGAGTCAATTGGTTGATCAAAACTTTCCGCTCTAATGCTATATTCGGTAACGCATACCACAAAGTACGATTATGATGCTCCCGTGAGCTATTGTCATAATATCGCCGTTTTAAAACCGCGACGCTCACTAGGGCAGGAGTTGCTAGAGTACAATATGACGATTGCACCCGAAGCCGATGAAGTCTCTGAGCGCGTGGATTTCTTCGGAAATTACATCACTCGTTTTTCTATTCAGAAAGAACATAGGCAGTTGAAAGTGACGACAACCAGCAAATTGCGCAGGGAGTATGAGCAGTTTAAAACAGACTTTAGGTCAGATAAATGTACACGTGTTACGCTAGATCAAGCCAAAGAAAATCTTTTAAAAACTGAAATTGAAATACTAGAGGCAAAGCAGTTTGTCTTAGATTCTATTTTTATCAATAAAACCGGTGAAGCGGTTGAAAAATATGCTCGCGAAAGTTTTAAACCCAATCGTTCGGTTTTTGAAGCTGCCGAAGAATTGATGCAGCGTATTTATACCGATTTTGATTTTGTTTCAGGGTTTACCAGTGTTTCTACGCCAATACATGAAGTGATGGAAGAACGCAAGGGTGTTTGTCAGGATTTTGCGCAAATCGCTATTGCGTGTATTCGATCTATAGGGCTTCCCGCACGTTACATCAGTGGATACATAGAAACCTTACCACCTCCGGGCCAGGAAAAATTAATAGGAGCCGACGCATCTCACGCCTGGTTCTCTATTTTTATCCCGGGTTTTGGCTGGGTAGATTTTGATCCTACCAATAATCAAATCCCCGGCGACCAACATCTGGTCGTAGGTTGGGGAAGAGATTATTATGATGTTCCTCCTTTAAAAGGAGTGGTTTATGGTAGTGGAAAAAGCCAACTTTCAGTCGAAGTTGATATAGCACGCGTGGTTTAAACGGCAGCAAGATATTTTAGGAAACACATACTGCCGCCTACGCCGCTGTATTGCCCATAATTAGGAATAACATCGTATTCCCGTTTTTTGTAAAGTGCAATTGCCGGGGGTTGAAAAATTCCGGTTTCAAGTACACACTTTGTGTAACCTATTTCACTTGCCCAGTTTTCTAATGCTTCAAGAATAGCACTGGCATAGCCGCGTTTGCGGTACAAAGGTTTGGTGTACATTCTTTTGATCTCTACGCTTTTAGGACCGTATTCTCTAAAGGAACCACAAGCTACAGGAATTCCACTGTCATAAGCGACAATGACATTTTTTATTCGGTCTAATGCATTAAATTGATTGTAAAATGCGTGATCATCTCCGTCTGTAACTTTGAGAGTTTGATCAAGTTCTTTTACCATTTTTAAGAAATCAGCATTTTTTGAGTCGGTACGTACAAGATTTAGCATATTTCGTAAATGTGTTTGGTTGGTAGTTGAACTTGAAAGATACACTTCTCTTGTACTTTTTAAAACTTTTGGAGGAAGTATTTGTTAAAGATTTTTTAACTAAAGCTGTCGAACTGCCTAGAATCTACGTTACAAACGATACTGCAAAAAAAAAAGTCTGCCTTGTAAGACAGACTTTTTTATACTAAAAATATATTGACACCGCCAAAAGCTTTGACACTTCGGGGGAGTTTACTTTAGAGGTTCGAGCTCGCCAACGGCCAAACCCAAACTGTTGAGTTCATTTTTGATGCGCTCATAAACGCTTGGTTTTGCGTAGTCAACCGCAATGATCTGTTTTTTGAGATTGATCTCCAAAACACGTACTTCCATAATCCTATTGAGACATCTGTTGATGACTTCTTGTGAACCTTTAAAGTTTTGATTTGCGATTTGGAGTGTAGCTTTCATGAGATTGTTGTGGTTTAGATCAGACTTGGGCTTTTAAAATTACAACAAGAATTTGTAGGAATTACTAAACAAAAGCTCAAAATCTACTGATTAACAATATTTTAGTGTTAAATTTTTTAACTAAACCGGTTTAGGGAATTTGAAAATGTATGTGTTTATTTTACACTAAAGGATTTTTCCTGCTAAGTAGCGCTGTATAGCATAGACATCAATTTGCTTATTAAACTTCTTACTTACGCTAGGAACATTTTCGCTAGAGATCCAGATTTTCAATTCAGCATCTAAATCAAAAGTTCCGGCGGTTTCTAAAGAAAAGCGAGAAATATTCTTGTAAGGCAAACTTTTATATTCGGTTTTTCTTCCTGTAAGTCCTTGTTTATCTACAAGGATTAGCCGTTTAGAAGTAAAAATGAAGACGTCTCTAAGCAGCTGAAATCCAACTTCAATATGTTCTCTTTCTGTGAGCAAGCGATCATATTTCTTGGTAAGGTCTTCTAAAGACATTTCGCTGGCATTCCCTAATATTCTATCAATGATACTCATAGCTGGTTTAAATTATGTTATCAAGAGTATAAGAAAGGCAATCTGCAATCTCCTAGAGAATAGCTTGTTTAACAAGCATTTAATAAAGCTTACTTAGTTTATACTAGTAACAAGTATTTACGCATAAAAAAAGCCCCCAAGAGGGAGCTTTTTGAAGATTATTATGAAACAATAATTAGAAGGCGTTAGCCACTAACTGCTCGTAAAGTTCTTGTCTTCCGCTCAATGGGGTAGGCTCACCGGTTTTTCTTCCTATTTCACTAAGTTGCTCAAGGCTTAAAGTACCATTTTCAAACTTGGCACCATTTCCGCCATCAAAAGACGCGTACCGTTCTTTACGTAAGGTGCTATATGATGTGTTTTGCAATAGATGATCTGCAGCGATCAGGCCACGTGCAAAGGTGTCCATCCCTGCGATGTGTGCTATAAATTTATCTTCAAGGTCAATCGAATTGCGACGAACTTTGGCATCAAAATTTATTCCGCCGCCTTGAATACCACCGCCTTCAAGAATGACTAGCATGGCTTGTGTAACTTCAAAAACATCTATTGGGAACTGGTCTGTATCCCATCCATTTTGATAATCTCCGCGATTGGCATCGATACTTCCTAACATGCCTGCATCTACAGCAACTTGTAATTCGTGCTCAAACGTATGACTTGCCAGCGTTGCATGATTCACTTCAATATTCAGTTTAAAGTCATCTTGCAAACCATATTTGTTGATGAAGCCAAGACTTGTTGCAGCATCAAAATCATATTGATGCTTGGTTGGTTCCATAGGTTTTGGCTCGATAAGGAAATTTCCTTTAAAACCTTGTTTGCGGGCATAATCTCTAGCCATGGTAAGAAATTGTGCCAGGTGATCTTGCTCGCGTTTCATATCGGTATTCAAAAGACTCATATAGCCTTCACGACCACCCCAGAACACGTAGTTCTCACCACCCAATTCAAGTGTAGCGTCTATAGCTATTTTCAATTGAGCGCCGGCATAAGCCACCACGTCAAAATTGGGATTGGTTGCTGCGCCATTCATATAACGCGGATTACTAAAGAGGTTTGATGTTCCCCAAAGCAGTTTAATACCGCTTTCTTGCTGCTTTGTTTTTGCATAGTCAACAACCGCAGCAATGCGTTTTTCAAATTCGGCGAGATCAGGCGTTTCATCTACAAGATCTACATCGTGAAAACAATAATACGGCAAGCCCAGCTTGGTCATAAATTCAAAAGCAGCATCCATTTTATCCTTAGCACGAGCCACAGGATCAGGATTGGCATCCCAGGCAAAAGTTTCGGTAGGAGCACCAAACGGATCTCCGCCTTTATTGTTGAGCGTATGCCAATAAGCCATCGCAAAGCGCATATGCTCTTTAAGTGTTTTTCCTGCGACTACTTTATTTTCATCGTAGTATTTAAAAGCAAGTGGATTATCGCTTTCTTTTCCCTCAAATTTGATCGGGTCTATGTTTTTAAAATAGGTGCTCATTAATCTAGTATTTGAATATTCTTTTTCCAGGTTTGATATAAATTAGTGTAGTGTTCTTTCAATGCTGATTGAGGTTCTTGAGCGCTTAACAATTCTAGTCCTTGTGCAGCTTCATCCAGACTTTTATAAAATCCGTAGCCATAGGCAGCACCGCGAGCAGCACCTTCAGCACCATTGGTTTCATACAGTTCTAAGGAAGTCTGCGTAGTATTCACAAAAATCTCTCTAAATACCGGACTTAAAAATAAATTGGCTTTTGTCGCTTTTACTGAAGTACCACCGGCACCAATTTGCTGCATCACCTCAAAGCCATAATTCATTGCATAAACAATACCTTCACAAGCCGCACGAACCATATGGGTGGCCCCGTGCCTGTTGAAATCTAAATTCTGCAATCCGCTGAAGGATTTCTTGTTATTAAAAATACGTTCCACTCCATTGCCAAAAGGATAAAAGTTAAGTCCGGCACTACCCGGACCAGCTTGCGCTGCTTGAGCATTAAGGAAATCGTAAGACAACAACTCATCTTTTCCGGTGGAAAGTATTTTACGCAACCATTGGTACAAGATCCCAGAACCATTAATGCATAATAAAACACCGTTGCGTTTTTGAGCTTCCGTGTTGTTTACGTGCAAAAAGGTATTGATACGGTTTTCTGCATCAAAAGCATCTTGATCGGTCACCGAATAGATCACTGCCGAAGTTCCTGCAGTAGTAGCGATTTCTCCGGGTTTGTTGACGTTAAGCGCAAGGGCATTGTTGGGCTGATCTCCAGCTCTGTAAGTGATTTCTACATTTTTTGAAAGTCCTAAAGTCTCAGCGATTTTAGGAGCAATAGTCGCTTGATGACTAAAATTAGCAACGATCTCCGGAATTACCGCATGCGGAAGGTCTAAAGCCTCGAGTACTTCTTCGGCTAAAGCATTCTTTTTAAAGTCCCAGAGTGCAGCTTCAGAAAGGCCAGATTTACTGGTTTGTGCTACTCCAGAAAATTTAGCTGCCAGATAATCTCCGGGCAACATCATATGTGCAATTTGATCAAAAAGTTGAGGTTCGTTTTCTTGAACCCATTTCAACTTGGAAGCGGTAAAATTCCCCGGACTTTGTAAAACCCGGTCTTGAAAAAAGCTTGCTCCTTTTTCCTGATAGTATTTTTCACCTATAGAAGCAGCACGACTATCACACCAGATAATAGACGGGCGCAGCACATTTAAATCTTTATCGGTGAGCACGAGGCCGTGCATTTGATAAGAAATACCAATGGCTTTGATCTGTTTAAGATCGATACCTTGATCGCCTAGTTTTTTGATACCGTTACACGTGTACTCCCACCATTTTTCGGGATGCTGTTCTGCCCAGCCACTTTGAGGTGCATCAATGCGCATCTCTTGATCAGGAACCGAAGAACTGGCTACCGATTTGCCGGTATTGGCATCAAGAACGGCTAGCTTGATTGATGAACTGCCCAGATCGATTCCTAAAAAATACATAAGCGTTTAAATTAAATCTCTTATTTTAGTCCAATGGATAACTTATAGTTTTTATGACTACAAGTATACATATAAAAATATAATTATCACAATACCCATTAAAATTATCTCGTCTTTAGCGATTGAGAACCAGAATTATGACAAAACAAAATGAAGCGACCATACTCGATAGTTTAACCATTGATTGCGTGATTTTTGGTTTTAATCAAGGAAACTTAGAAGTGCTTTTGGTCAAGCACGCCGACGGAATAAGCAAGGATAAATGGGGCCTTCCGGGAGGATGGATCTTTACCGATGAAAGCACAGACGCTGCTGCAAATAGGTTGCTGTTGGAGCTTACCGGGATAAAAGATGTTTATCTAGAACAGCTGCGTGCCTTTAGTGAACCCGATCGTTTTCCTTTGTCGCGAGTGATCACAGTTGGGTATTATGCCTTGATCAAAAAAGAAGATTGGACGGGTTTAAAGCCTGGAGCAACCGCGTCAGAAGTGGGCTGGTTTAAGGTTTCTGAAGTGGAGACGCTTATTTATGATCACTTGCATATTCTGGGAGTCGGATTGCGCAGGTTACGTCGCCGAATTAAACAGGAACCTATAGGTTTTAACCTTTTGCCTGAAAAATTCACACTGCTTCAGTTGATGCATTTGTATGAAGAAATTTTAGGCTACGAGATGGATAAACCCAACTTTAGAAGAAAAATTTTAAGAATGAATTTACTCACTGCACTTGACGAAAAGCAAAAAGATGTATCGCATCGTGCAGCAAAACTGTATAAATTCAACCCGGATACCTATCAAAAGTTGATAGAAAAGGGATTCAATTTTGAATTTTAAACCTAAAAAAAGCCGCAATTATTTAATTACGGCTTTAATTTTTATAAGCATTTATTTTTATTGCCATCCACCACCAAGACTGCGGTAGAGCTCAATGTTTGCAATTAGAATTTGCTTTTTGGTATTGATTTCATTCAGTTCACTTTCTAAAGCGTCGCTTTGAGCCGTGATCACCTCTAGGTAGTTTGCGAATCCACCTTTAAACAGGAGCGCGGCATCTTTAAGTCCTTTTTGCGTAACTTCAATACGCTCTTGTGCGATTTTATATTCTTCGGTGAGTTTGTTGATTCGGGTTAGCGAATTAGAAACATCTTCTACCGCACCGATCAGGTTATCCTTAAACTCCAATTGTGCGATCTCACGTTCTGAAAGCGCCACGCGATAATTGGTTTTAAGCTTTCTATTATTAAAAATAGGCTGAAAGATAGAACCGTTAAGCAATGCAAAAGCTGAACTTACGGGATCAAAGAAATTCTCTAACTGAAACGAATTCAATCCCAATCCTGCACCGATGGACAGCGAAGGATATTTTAAAGCTTCGGCAACACCGGTACGTGCGTTTTGAGCGATGAGTTCATATTCTGCCATCGCCACATCTGGACGATTTTTAATCAATTCTAGCGGAACACCGGTCTTGTATTTTTTCTGAAATTGTATAGCATCAAGATCTGCATTAAGCTCGATGGGACGCGGTGATCTTCCTAAAAGTTGGTTTAATTTATTTTCTTGTACCGTGTACGCGCGTTCTAATTGCGGAATAAGAGACTGCGCTTTTAACTGCTGTGATTTGGTTTGCTGAAGCGCCAGGGAAGTGGTTTCGCCTGCATCGTATTGCAGTTTTACTATATTGTACGTACTATCATTAAGCGCATAGTTTTTCTGTGCTACTTCAACCTGAGACTTCAACATTATTAAATTATAATAGGTCGAAGCAACTTCTGCGATCAATTCGGTTTGTACAACTTTTTTAAACTCTTGAGACTTCATAAAGTCGGCACGCGCTGCTTCCTTTTGCCATCTCAATTTTCCCCAGATATCCAGCTCCCAATCGGCTTGCAATGCAGTGGTGTACTCTAAGCGTTCTGTATATAAACTTCCCGGTACATTTTCTCCGTGATTGCGTCTCGCACGGTTAGAACCGTAATTGTTATAATTCTCTGAGTAATACTCTCTTCTAAAACCTGCCGGAGTCGCATTGACCGAAGGTAAAAAGTTGGCCTTAGATTGGGATAGATATTCCATTCCAATATCCATATTGCGCATCGCTTTTTGCAAATCGATATTATTCACAAGAGCTGTGTCTATAAGCGCAATCAACGTGCTGTCTTCAATAAATTCTCTCCACGGAATATGCGACATCATCAAGCTGTCTCGACTGATTGCCGCTTCGGCTAATGAATCGTTCAGGACAGAATCTTTCACATAGAATTCTTCAGAAACATCATCAAATTGAGGGCGCTCATATTTTTGCCCCACCTTACAACTGCCGAGTATTAAAAGTATCAGCAATATCAAGCTTGCGCCGAGATATCGGTTTATATTCGGTTTTCTTTTTATGGGGTTTATATTAATCGTTTTCATAGAAGTTAGGTTAGTTTTTTTCTTCAATTTCTTTATCTCCGTAGCGCTCTAAGTTGTACTTATCGTGCAACATCTGGAAGATGTATGCCATCACAGGAATTACAAAAATTCCTAAAACAATACCACCTACCATTCCGCCGGCAGTACCAATACTCACCGAGTGATTACCTTGCGCCGAAGAACCTTCAGCAAACATAAGGGGTACAAGTCCTACAGTAAATGCAAGCGAGGTCATAATAATAGGTCTAATACGCAAGGCACTGGCTTCAAGTACGGCGTCAAAGGCATTGAGCCCAGAACGTCTTTTTTGAGCAACAAACTCTACAATAAGAATGGCATTTTTAGCCAAAAGACCAATTAACATGATGATCCCAATTTGTACATAAATGTTGTTGTCAAGTCCGGCTAAATTGATCGCGGCAAACACACCAAATATCCCAACAGGCAGTGATAACATTACCGCTAGCGGAAGTAAGAAACTTTCATACTGCGAGGCCAGAATAAAGTATACTAGAAGAATGATGATGATAAATACAATAATGGTGTCGCCACCCGAGTTTTTCTCTTCCAGACTCATACTGGTCCACTCATAGCTCAAACTCGCAGGCAGTTTTTCGCTGGTTAATTCTTCGATCTTTTTCATCACGTCACCAGTACTGTATCCTTTTGCCGGGGTTACGTTTATTTTTGCCGCGTTATACAGATTGTAACGGTTAACAACTTCAGGACCATAAGTTTGCTCTAATCGAACGATCGTGTTTACAGGCACCATTTCACCTTTATTATTCTTCACAAAAATGCTGTTGAAAGACTCCGGCGATTCTCTATAAGGAATATCGGCCTGCATATACACACCATATTGTCTGCTAAAGCGGTTGAAATCACCCGGCTGCACACGACCAAAATAGGACTGCACCGTAAACATCATGTCCTTCACGCTAACACCTAAAGCCTTTGCTTTTTCATAGTCGATCTTAAGACGATACTGCGGAAAATTTGGATTAAAAGAGGTAAACGCATTGTCAACTTCTTTCTGATTACTCAGCGTATTGATAAACTCATTTACGATCTGACCGAACTCTCCCAAGTCACCGTCTGAACGGTCTTGCAACATAAACTGAACACCATCAAAGTTTCCAAACCCTTGTATCGTAGGTCTTGGGTACATATTGAAATCAGTTTCCGGTATTTGCTCTAGTTTTTTCAGTAGGTTTTTAATAACCTCTTGAATGTCTTCAATTTCTCCACGCTCTGCAGCGTGTTTTAGCTGAACATATCCTAAACCAGAAGACGGACTATTAGCATTATCTACAACATTAAAACCAGAAACAGTATTCACACCTTTAACAGCAGGATCTAATTGAAGAATAGAATCTGCTTTTCTTAGCGCAGCATTTGTTCTGTGTAGTGAAGAACCTTCAGGCATTTTCATAGAGAAAATCAAGAAGTTATCGTCTTCAGTCGGGATAAAGGCACTTGGCGTAATTCTAGAAAGAAAAATGGTAGCGACAATAATTGCTGCCAGAGCACCTACACCTATCCATTTATGGTTCAAGAACCAGCGTACAACATTGAGGTATTTGTCTGTAAACTTATCAAAACCACTGTCAAACTTACGCAGTCCTTTACGCTTTGCTACTTTGGCTTTTCGCACTTGACGCAGTTCTGAAACTGTTTTGGTCATTCCGCGTTTTTTCTTTTCACGCTTTTTCTTTCCGAAGAAAATCTTGGTCAGTACCGGAGTAAGCGTCAATGCATTAATTGCAGAAATTAAAACCGCAAAAATGATCGTGTACGCAAACTCTTGATAAAATACTCCCACAGGACCACTCAAGAAAGCAACCGGTAAAAATACGGCAGCAATTACCACTGTAATAGAAATAATCGCACCTGTAATTTCGTCCATCGCGGCAGAAACTGCTTTGCGGGCAGAAAGGCCGTGATGCGTCATTTTCTCGTGAATAGCCTCCATTACTACAATCGCGTCATCTACCACAATACCAATGGCAAGTACCAACGACAACATACTGAGTACGTTCATCGAAGCGCCAATAATATTTAGGAAGAAAAACGTTCCTAAAAGGGAAACCGGAATTGAAATAGCTGTAATAATGGTCGCTCTAAAGTCCTGCAGGAATATAAATACCACAATAAAAACCAGAATAAATGCCTCTACAAGCGTGTGCATCACCTGGCTCATCGATTCATCGATCTGATCTCTTACACTGTAAGTAATCTCATAATCGATGCCTTCGGGGAATAATTTCTTCTGTTCTTCAAGTATCTCTCTAATACGTTCATCAATGGTTTTGGCATTTGCACCATTCATTTGCACAATATCGATCGTTACTGAAGGTTTTCCGTCTAGACGGTTTTCACTGGTGTAGTTCGACGCACCAAACTCGATACGCGCAACATCTTTAAGACGCAGTTGGGCACCATCTTCATTGGTTTTAATGACAAGATTTTCATACTCTTCAATCTCGCTGAAACGCCCGTCATACTTCATTACAATTTCAAAAAGCTCATCTGAATTTTCACCGAATTTACCCGGTGCGGCTTCAAAGTTTTGATCTTTTACCTGATTGTAAACTTCTCTTGGAGTAAGGTTATACGAGGCCATTTTTTGTGGATTCAACCAAATACGCATCGCGTAATCCCGCTGGCGTAAGATTGAAGCTTCGGCTAAACCTTCGACACGTTTAAGCTCACGTCGAATGTTGATTCTTGTATAAGCATTAAGGAAGGTCTCATCATAGGTAGAATCTTTACTGAATATATTGATCGTCATGATACTACCTTTCATTCTCTTGGTAACCGAAATACCAGCTTCAGTTACCTCTGGTGGAATTTTTTCAGTAATCACTGAAATCCGGTTTTGAATGTCTACCGCTGCCTGATTGGGATTGGTTCCCGGTTTGAAGTAAATGGTAACTCGACCACGACCAGAGTTGGTCGCTGTTGAGTTGGCGTAGGTCATATTTTCTGTACCATTAAGCGCTTCCTCGATAGGTAGTAAAACAGATTTTGCTACTGTTTCGGCGTTACCTCCCGGGTAATATACCGCCACACTTACACTGGGAGGTGCAATTTCAGGAAAACGTTCAACGGGTAAGGAAGTGATACTAGCGGCTCCCGCAAGTACCAATACTATTGTGATCACCAGTGTAAAAACCGGCTTTTTTATAATCTTTTTAAACATAGGTTAGCTGTTTCGCTATTAGACTTAATACGAAATAAGAACTCTTAAAATGTGTCTAGGATGTTATAGACTGCTGGTAAGCTGGCCTCTCTGTATAGGTTTAACCTTGATGCCAGAAGCCAATTTATCTAATCCCGAAACCACGATGCGATCTTTAGGAGATAAACTTTTGGAGTCTACGATATAGTTATCACCAGAACGTCCTTTTGTGATGATCTCACGACGTTGTGCAACATTGTTTTCGTCTAGGATAAAAACGAATTTCTTATCCTGAATAAAGGTTGTAGCACTTTGTGGAACGAGAATCGCAGATGGGTAAATCTCTTCCATCAAGATTTTACCGGTGTTACCGGAGCGTAATAAGGTATCTGGATTGTTGAATTTTGCTCTTAAAGTAATAGAACCTGTAGAACGATCAATTTGACCAGAGTTGGCATCAATCTTACCACCGTGCTCATAGATAGAACCGTCAGCAAGAACTAATTTTACTTGATCATTTACCTTGTTTTTCTTTGAAGTCTTGTCATTTTTAGCACGCTCAAAATAGAGGTAGTCAGACTCACTCATAGAAAAATACACATAGATATCATTTACGTTAGAAAGATTGGTCAAGGGCTCTGAATCTGTTTTCTTAACCACATTACCTATGGACTTAGGGATACGTCCCATAAATCCATTTACAGGAGCTTTAATAGTTGTGAAATCTAAGTTGATACGCATATTGGCAGCTTGCGCCTGCGCTTGTTGCAATGATGAAAGGGCTACTTGATAATCTGCCTTAACAGACTTCATACGCACTTCAGAAATCACTTCATTATCAATAAGTGGCTGTAAACGCTCAACGTCGCTTTTTGCTTTTTCTAATTTAGCCTTTTCAAGATTTACGTTAGCCATTGCATTTTTATAGTCTTCCATATACGGTTGACTATTTATTTTGAATAGAGGCTGTCCTTTTTCAACAAACTCACCTTCATCAACATATATTTCTTCTAGAATTCCATCAACTTGAGGTCTGATCTCAACAGATTCAACACCTTCTATAGAGCCGATGTATTCAAAATTCTTAGCAGCGCTGGTTTCTTGTAAACTGATTACCGGTAACGGCAATCCTTCATCCTCTACCTCTTCCTCTCGGCAAGATGTAAAAGCAGCAAAACAAAGCGCGAGAATGAATGCAAACTTTGTATTGGGGTTATTTAAATAATTCATATTTCAATTTTTTAGGTTTCCACATAATAGTATTCAATAATGAGACCTAAACGACAACAGGAATCTGGATGAATCATTTTGTCTTGTTTTATAGGGGTTTAGCGCTTTTTTGAGAAAAAGGAAGTATGGAAACAGCTGTAGAAAAGTGTAGAAATAATCTACACTTTTGTGGAAATTGATCAGGTTGTGAGGCATAGCTCTTGACTAAGATGCTAGGATTACTGATTGAGGAACATCGATAGGAATGAGACTGATTTTTTTGATCTCAGCTTTTTTTTAGGATTGTGCCAATTCCCAAACCCAAAATCATTAATAATTCCTTAACGTTTATCTGATTCTTGCCCTAAGAGTGACGTTTTGAGATAAGATAGTATAGAGGGACAACCTAAATTTTAAACGCTGTTAAAGATTTCGTAAAACTTAAAAGTTTACATATAGTCAAAATATGACAAAATTTGTGATTAATTATTTACTAATATTAATAATTGATCCAAGCAATGAAAAAACTAATTTATGTAACACAAATTACGCTGTTCTTTTTGGCTACTGTGCTGTTCGCTCAGGATAGGTCGCTTCAAGGTACGGTGACAGACACTAACGGAATGCCACTTCCCGGGGCAAGCGTTGTGGTTAAAAACACTACTGTAGGTGTGGTAACTGACTTTGACGGAAACTTTACTATAGCTATTCCTGAAAATGAAAATCTACTTGAAGTAACCTTTATGGGATTCAAATCTCAGGAAGTAGATATAACCGGAAAATCAGAAATTACGATCGTATTGGAAGAGGATGCTCAAAGTCTTGATGAGGTTGTAGTAACAGCCTTAGGGATTAAGCGATCTACCAAAAAACTAGCATACGCTGTACAAAAAGTAGAAGGAGATGATCTCGCTGAGGCTAAGGAAACCAATGTTGTAAACTCATTATCTGGTAAAATGGCCGGTGTACGGGTTACCGGCGGTAACAGCGGAGTAGGTTCAAGTTCGCAGATCATCATTCGTGGTGAAAACTCTTTAAACCCAAGTCCTAACGCTAATTCCCCACTTTTTGTTGTAGATGGAATTCCTATTAATAACAACGTTAATAATGCCGGTGGAGACGGTAATATGGAAGTAGATTTTGGTAACGGCGCAATGGATATCAACCCTGATGATGTTGAAGAAATGACCGTACTTAAAGGCCCTAACGCAACAGCACTTTACGGTTCGCGTGGTGCAAATGGTGTTGTTTTGATCACTACAAAGTCGGGTAAAGGAACTAAAGGAATTGGCGTTTCTTTTAATCACAATTCTACTTTTGAGACCTTACTTACTTTACCAGAATATCAAAATGAATACGGTCAAGGTTCAAACGGGCAGTTTGCTTTTAATGATGGTGGTCAAAATCGCTCGATAACAGGTGGTGTAAACGATCACGTTGATGAGAGCTGGGGACCTGCACTTAACGGCCAGTTGATTCCGCAGCACGATAGTCCGACGACAAGCGGATTTAGAGCAGGTGATGTCAATTTGAGACCGCGTAATGCTGATGGAACTTTTGCAGATGAGATCATCGCAACGCCATTTGTTGCGCATCCTGATAATATTAGAGACTTTTTTGAAACCGGTTTTACGATGAGTAACAACATCGCGTTAACGGGCGCTAATAAAGACGGAAACTTTAGAGTTTCGTTTACAGATTTAGATAGTGAAAGTATCGTTCCGAATTCAAATTTTAAAAGACGCACTTACGCGATCAATGGTTCGTATAATTTAACCGATTGGTTAAAAGTCACTGCTTCGATGAATTACATCAATTCTAATTCAGACAACCGTCCTAACAATTCCTATGGTACAGAAAACGTGATGTATTTATGGATTTGGTTTGGGCGTCATATCAATATGAATGGTCTTAGAGACTACTGGCAGCCGGGCTTAGAAAACGTGCAACAGTTTAATTATAACTATAACTATCACGACAATCCATTCTTCACGGTATATGAAAATACCAATGCCTTTAACCGTGACCGTGTGATCACTAATATGCGCGCCGATCTTAAACTGGCAGATGGTTTAGATCTTATGTTTCGTACAGGGCTAGACTATTCAAATGAGCTTGATATGCGCAAACGAGCATACTCAACACAGCGTTTTCCTAATGGACAATATCGTGAGGATTATATTTTTGCTCAAGAACAAAATACCGACTTCCTTTTGTCTTACAACAAGGTGCTTACCGAAGATTTAGACTTTGGTATTTCTGTTGGAGCAAACCATCGTGTGGCGAAAAATCGTTATCAGCGTATAAGTGCTAATTCTCTTTCGATTCCTGCAATTTATAACTTCGGAAACGCAGCAGAGCCACTTACGACAAATGATTATGACAGCGAATTTAGAGTAAACAGTGCTTATGCCTTTGGAAATTTAGCCTATAAAAATTATTTGTTTTTAGACCTCACCGCCAGAAATGATTGGTCTTCTACACTTCCTGAAGATAATAACAGTTATTTCTATCCATCTGCAGGTGTAAGTGCTATTCTTTCTGATATGTTTGAAATGCCAGAAGCGATCAGTTTTGCAAAAATTAGAGGAGGTTATGCGGTTGTAGGTAACGATACCAGCCCATACAACCTTGCTGCAACCTATGGTTTTGGTGATACCTTTAACGGATTCTCGAGAGTGTATTCGCCTTCAGAATTAAGAAATTCTGATTTAAAGCCTGAAAAAACCAATTCAATAGAATTGGGTGCAGATGTGCGTTTTTTCAAAAATCGTTTAGGTCTGGATGTAGCCGTATATCAGTCCACGACAAAGAACCAAATTATATCGCTTCCGGTATCTAATACTTCGGGATATAGTTCGCGTGTGATCAATGCGGGTGAAGTTCAAAACCGCGGTTTAGAAATTACCTTAAATGCCACTCCGGTACGTACCGATAATTTCCGATGGAATTCTTCGATCAACTTTACCACAAACAGAGGTGAGGTTAAAGAACTTACAGACGGGCTAGATTTTTACACGATCAAGAGTAACTATTTGACTGTAGGAGCACGAGTAGGCGAGCGCATAGGCGATTTATACGGTACCGGTTTCCGTAAGGTTGAAGATCCTAACAGTCAATATTTTGGTCAGTGGATTATCAATCCAGATTCCGGTCTTCCTATAGTAGATAACGAGTTGAGAAAATTGGGTAATTACAGTCCGGACTTTATGGTTGGTTTCCAGAATAGCTTTCAGTATAAAAATTTCAACTTCAGTTTTCTTTTTGATTGGAGACAAGGAGGAGAATTTCATTCACGCACTGTGGCCATTGGAGGAACTACAGGAATGCTCGATTTTACAGTGCCGGGTAGAGAAACAGGTATTGTAGCGGCAGGTGTTGTAGAAAATGGCGACGGGTCTTACTCACCCAATACACAAAACGTATCTGCTTCAAACTACTATTCGCACGTGTATAACCGTAGTAATGAAGAGAGCTCTATGTTTGACGCAACTTATGTAAAACTAAGAGAGGTAAAACTAGGCTATAACTTGCCTAAGAAATGGTTTAACACTGTGCCGTTTACTTCTGCAACTATTTCGCTTGTAGGTAGAAACCTGGCGTTATGGACAGAAAATGACCACGTAGATCCAGAAAGTATTTCATTCTCAGGAGGCACCATTGTTCCCGGAGTTGAAGATATGGCACTGCCTAGTACGCGCAGTTATGGTGTAAATCTAAATCTAGAATTTTAAGAAAACACACGATGAAAAAACTAACTATCATACAAATTCTTGTACTCGCTTGTCTTTTGATAACTGGCTGTACAGACAATTTTGAAGAAATCAATACCAATCCAAATGCTCCAGAAGCAGTAAGTGCAAACTTGCTTACTTCTACGGTAACTTCAGAAATTACCAGAACGCTTACTCAAGAGGGCTATAGTGACGGTAACACGATCACCCAATTGATGGCAAAAAATAACTTTCCGGGTTTTGCGCAGTTTGATTGGGGAGATCAGGGAATGTGGAATTTTTTCTACGGAATTCTTCCGGAAATCGACGATATTCTAGAGATTTCTCGTGCCGAAGGAACACAGAACAGCACTTATGAAGGTATCGCACTTACGTTGCGTGCATTGTGTTTTGCAAATCTTACTGATCTCTACGGAAATGTACCTTACGCTGAAGCTTTAGCCGGTCAATCTGAAGGGATTTTTACACCGGTTTACGACAATCAGGAAATGATCTACGACGGCGTTTTAGCAGATCTTGAAGCGGCAGATGCTGCCTTAGCCCAAAATCAAAGCATAAGCGGCGCTTCTGGAGATGTGATTTACGATGGTAATCCTGTACAGTGGAGAAAATTGGCGAACGCCTTACGCTTACGTTACTTATTACGTATTTCAAAGCAGCGCGATGTGTCTTCGGCAATGCAAGCCATTGTAAATGCAGGAAACTACATCAACTCTAATTCAGATAATGCAACCTTAACCTATAGCGGAACTTCAAATACAGATTCTTGGCCAGAAAGCACCGGTCGTATTGGTGGCTTTGATGAGAAGAGTTTATGCGATACAGCCTTAGAGTATTTCAACAGATTTAATGATCCTCGATTAGATATTTGGTTTGATCGTAACAGTGATGGAAACTGGGTAGGAATGCCTATCGGTCTAAATCAAGATAATGCACGTGCTTTTGATGATGCAAATAGTCCGAGTCGTTTAGATGTTGACTTGTTTTATTATTCAGCAACAGATGCAGAAGCTTTTATTATGAAAAACTCTGAAGTACAATTCATTTTAGCCGAAGCCGTAGCGCGTGGAATTATAAGCGGTAATGCTGAAGCATTTTATAATGCGGGAGTACGAGCGAGTATGAATTACTGGGGGGTAAGCGATGCTGATGTAACTGCGTATTTAGCGCAACCGGCGGTAGCTTATGACGGTTCTTTAGAATTACTATTGACCCAGAAAACCATCGCCCTTTGGAATGTAGATTATCAAGGTTGGTTCAATTACAGAAGAACCGGTTTGCCGGCATTAGAACCTGGACCAGACAGCCTCAATGGAGATCTGTATCCTGTGCGTTTCTTGTATCCTTCATCAGAGCAGACGTTAAATCGCACCAATTATCAAGCAGCTGTAGGTGCAATGGGTGGAGATAATATCAATGTAAAAGGCTGGTGGGAAACCGGTACCCGTTACTAACTGTCAACTTCAAAACTCAGGTCGGGTTGCTCAAGTTTTTTGAGTAACCCTTACCTGTTTTTAATTTAGATATGAAACAGCTAATTATGAATAAGCTCTTAAAGTTAAGCACTGCGCTTGCTTTGTTGATTTTAGTGGCCTGCAATTCCAGTGACGAACCTGAACTTGGTATTAAACACATTGTGGTTATTGGTATAGACGGGATGAGTCCCAACGGAATTCAAAATGCCAAGACGCCGGTGCTGGATAGTCTCATTAAAAATGGAGCATCCACGCTTCAAGCGCGGTCGGTTTTGCCTTCAAGCTCGAGTTCTAATTGGGCGAGTATGCTCATGGGCGCAGCTACCGAACAACACGGGATCACTTCCAACGGCTGGGAAGTAAACGATTATACGCTTCCCGCGGTTGTTTCAGGAGAGGATAGTCGTTTTCCTAGTATTTTCACATTATTCCACGATCAAAAGCCGGAAGCACATGTCGGCGCCATTTACGATTGGGATGGTTTTGGAAGATTGTACAATCCGGCAGATGTTGATTTTGATATTGATGCAGAGCATGAAGATAAAACTACCCAAGAAGCCATCAACTATATCAAAGCGCATAAACCAGACTTTACTTTTATTCATTTAGACCACGTGGACCACGCAGGACATAGTGAAGGTCACGGCAGCGCCAGTTATTATGAAGCGGTAGAGAAGGCCGATCTGCTCATAGGCGATATTATCAAATCGACTCAGGATGCAGGGATTTTTGAAGAAACGGTTTTTATCGTGTCTTCAGATCACGGCGGTCTCGGAAAAGGGCACGGTGGTGAATCGCTCGATGAGGTACTTATTCCGTTTATTCTTTATGGAAAAAGTGTAAAAAAAGGATATGCCATCGAAGAGACGGTATATCAATACGACAATGCGGCAACAGTGGCTTTCATTGCCGGTTTAAAAACTCCGCAAGCATGGATAGGTCGACCGGTAAAAAGTGCTTTTGTGGGTTATGAGAAACCGGTTTTGAAGTATAAAAAGTTAGAAGCTTTACAAGCACCTCAATTTAAACCACAAAACGGACCCTATGCACCGGCCGGAGGATTGTTCCAAGAGGAGCAGGTTTCGGTGGTTATTAACAATCCTAATGCTTCAGGGAGCATTTATTATACGCTAGATGGAAGTGATCCTAGTGCTAAACATGCGTTAAAATATGACGCGCCGTTTTCCGTAGATCAAACTACGCTCGTACGTGCAATAGTTGTAGAAGAAGGCAAAACCCAAAGCAAAATTGCAGAAGGAAATTATCGTTTTGTTTCCGCATCAAAAAAGCCCGGGGTGACCTATGCGATCTTTCAGGAAGAACGTTTAAGTGCGCTTCCAGATTTTACAAATAAGAAACCTAAGCAATCTGGAGTTACGATGGAGTTTTCAACCGAAGTTCTTGATGAAATTTCTGAAGTAGCAAATACCGCAGTGGTCTTTACTGCGCAACTTGAGGTTTTGACACCAGGCGAGTATACGTTTTACACGACAAGTGATGACGGAAGCAAGCTTTATGTTGATAACCAACTTGTGGTAAATAATGATGGCGACCACGGTGTGCAGGAGCGAAGTGGCAGCGTATCTTTATCAAAAGGAAAGCATACGCTTAAAATTGAGTATTTTAATGGCGGTGGCGGATATTATTTGGATGCCAAATACAAGGGACCGGGAATTGGTAAACAAATCATTCCTGCAGATAAATTGAGTCAAGAGTAAAACATCAGGATGAAAGAAAAGCTTTCAAAAAATGAGATGACCGTAGAAGGCGATATCAACCTTTCGGAAGCCAGAAAAACGTGGCTTAAAGATCAAGTTTCTACCGAAGCTAAAACCTTGCTGGAGAAAGATGCCTGGTATTTTATGCATCAGGCCTTATCAACGCCTTGTCTTGATGTTCTGGCAAATGCTCAAGGTGCGTTGATCACCAATACTTCTGGTAAGAATTATTTTGATTTCCACGGAAACAACGTACATCAGTTAGGATTTTCACATCCTAAACTTGTAGCAGCCTTAAAAAAACAGCTAGATGCACTCACCTTTTCGACACGACGCTACACCAACGAAACAGCAATAAATTTTGCTGAAAAATTGACCAGTCTTACACCGGGTCTAGACAAAATTTTAATGACTCCAAACGGAAGTTCGGCTGTGGGGATCGCTTTGAAATTGGCCCGAGCGGTAACCGGAAAATACAAGGTCCTTTCCTTTTGGGATTCGTTTCACGGCGCTTCTCTTGATGTAGTAAGCGTGAGTGGAGAATCGGTTTTTAGGGAGCAAATGGGACCTATGATGCCGGGCGTAGAGCGTATTCCACCGCCTATCACATATCGTGGGATTTATAAGAATAATGAAGAAAAAGCTTTAGAATATCTCGAATATGTTCTTGCCAAAGACAATCAGATCGGGGCTTTTCTAGCAGAAACAGTACGCAATACCGATGCGCAAATTCCGTCAAAACACTTTTGGAAAGCAGCCCGCAAGCTTTGTGATCAGTATGGCGTATTACTCATTTTAGACGAGATTCCCATTGCCCTTGGTCGCACAGGAAAATTGTTTGCTTATGAACATTATGATATTATTCCTGATATTTTGTGCTTAGGAAAAGGCCTTGGTGGCGGTATCATTCCGCAGGCGGCGATAGTTACTAAAAAGGAGTTTGATCAATTTAATCAAATCTCTTTAGGGCATTACACTTTTGAAAAAAGTCCGATGGGCGCAGCGGCAGCACATACCACATTAGAAATAATCGAAGGAGAACACCTGCTCGAACACGTGGTTTATCTAGAAGGAATGATGCAAGCCGAACTGAATCAGCTGCAAGCCGATTTTGAATTGATTGGCGATGTGCGCGGCATCGGACTTTTATGGGGAATCGAACTGGTTACCAGTCGGGTGACTAAAGAAAAAGCTTCGGCACAGGCTGAAGCTATAATGTATGAATGTCTCAAAAATGGGTTGAGCTTTAAAGTTTCTAAAGGAAATGTATTGCAGCTTTGTCCCGCACTTACCATAACTGAAACTCAACTCGCTGAAGCTCTAAACATTCTAAGAACAGCTTTCTACAAAATAACACAAGCATAACTATGAAATTACAAACCTATTTGTTGCTTTTAATGTGCTCTTTTTATGGCATTATACAAGCACAGGAAAATTCATTTATTGTAAAACCTTATTTACAAGACGCCGAACCAAATTCGATCATCATCAAATGGGAAACCGCCATAGATGGTGAAAGTAGGGTCGAGTATGGTACTTCAGAAAAACTGGGGAAATCGGCAGAGGGAAGTTCGTATAAAGTGACTTTTGGAGCCTCGCGATTGCATGAGGTGCAGCTTACCGGCTTACAACGTTTTACAACCTATTATTACCGTGTAAAAACCGATAAACTCACGTCTGACATCTTTCAGTTTAAAACCCCTCCGTTTTCTGGAGAAGCAGAAGCTTTTAACCTGATCGCGATGAGTGATATGCAAATAGACCGCAGTCAACCCGATAAGTTTAATGAAGTGGTCAATGAAGGAATTATGAAGTATCTACAGGAGCAGTTTGGGGGTGAAGTGCCCGATAATTTGGCTTTGGTGATGATTCCCGGTGATTTGGTCGCTCAGGGAAGTAATTACGAGCAGTGGAACACCGATTTCTTTAAACCTTCAGAAAAACTATTTTCTGAGGTGCCTGTTTATCCGGTTCCCGGAAATCACGAACAGAATTCTCAGTTTTTCTTCAAATACTTCAGCCTGCCAGAAAATGGTGATCCCGCTTTTGCAGAGCACTGGTGGTATAAAGACTACGGAAATGTGCGTATCATTGGTTTAGATTCTAATGATGAATATCGCGATCTGCGACAGCAGTATACTTGGCTTGAAAATGTACTTAAAGAAACCGAGAATGCTGATGATATTGATTTTGTATTTGCGCAGTTGCATCATCCGTATAAATCAGAATTATGGATTCCGGGAGAGGAAGAATCGACCGGAAAAGTGGTCAAAATGCTCGAGGCATTTTCAGACAAAACAGGAAAACCTAGTGTACATTTCTTTGGGCATACCCACGGCTATTCCCGCGGGCAGTCTAGAGACCACAATCATCTTTGGGTAAATGTAGCTTCGGCCGGTGGGGCAATTGACAATTGGGGCGAATTTGAAGGTCGGGATTATGACGAGTTTACCGTAACGCAGGATGAGTATGGTTTTGTGATGGTCAATGTAGACCCTAATCCTGCAGATCCAAAAATTAGCCTGAAACGCATCAGTCGCGGGAATACCATAAACCCCAAAGACAATGAAGTTACAGATGAGATCACAGTTTATAAACTGAATCAAAAACCAAAAGCTCCGGAAGCGCTTTCGCCTAAAGAGGAAGAAATAGCTACTACAAAAATTACCTTAAAAGCTTCAGGCTTTGAAGGAGGACGAGCAACGAGTACCCATACCGCTTCGCATTGGCAATTGGCTACTTCTGCTGATTTCGAAAACCCGGAGGTAGACCGTTGGAAACAATCAGAAAACTGGTATTATGAAGAAAATAGGCAAAAGGATGATGATCTTACAGACGAAATGTTAGCGCGTTTAAAACCACAAACAACCTATTTCTGGCGTGTGCGTTATCGCGATCAGTATTTGAGTTGGAGTGATTGGTCTGAAGTAGCAACCTTCAAAACAAATTAGAAGCCTTATGAGAATTAAACTAATCGCTGCGATCCTCTGTATTGCGATTGCAGGAATCAACAAGGCAGTCGCACAAGAGGCGACCGAGCAAAAAGTAGTTTTAGTAACACTCGACGGTTTTCGCTGGCAAGAATTGTTTACCGGAGCAGATCCTGCGTTGATTGCCAATAAAAATTATGTACAAGACACCACTGGTTTAAAGGCTGAATTTTGGCGACCTACATCCGAAGCACGACGCAAAGCGCTGTTGCCTTTCATCTGGAATGAAGTGGTAAACCTTGGAGAAATACACGGGAACAGAACATTAGGCAGTAAAGTGAATTTGACGAATGCGATGTGGTTTTCGTATCCCGGATACAATGAAATTCTTACCGGTAAAGCTGATGATGAGCGCATAAAAAGTAACGCTAAAATTCAGAATCCTAACCGTACCATTTTAGAAAAAATAAATAAAACAGAAGCATACAAGGGTAAGGTAGCCGCTTTTAGCAGTTGGGATGTTTTTCCATTTATCATCAATGAAGAACGCAGTGGTGTTCCGGTGAATGCAGCTTTTGATTCGGCAGAAACACTACCACTCACAGATCGCGAAGACTTTTTAAATCAGTTGCAAAAGGAGATTCCGAGTCCTTGGGGAAGTGTGCGTCTCGATGCTTTTACTCATCACTACGCTTTAGAGTATCTCAAAAAGAAACATCCAAGTTTAGTCTACATCGCATATGGAGAAACCGATGATTTTGCACACGACGGCGAATATGATGCTTATCTACATTCGGCACATACTACCGATGCGATGCTCAAAGAATTATGGGGTTTTATTCAATCAGATCCGTTTTATAAGGATCAAACTACGTTCATCATAACCACAGATCACGGTAGAGGAACGCAGCCTTTAGATACTTGGAGGAGTCACGGCAGTGACATCAAAGGCGCAGACGAGACGTGGTTGATTATTTTAGGAAAGGGCGGAGCCGCACTTGGCGAAGTGCAATCTGTAGAGCAATTATATCCTACGCGTATTGTTCCCCTCATCGAGGAAATACTTAACTAGTTTATTTGCACCGCCAAAGGGATTAATCTCTGTCCCGATAGCTATCGGGATGCCTCGAAATTGAAAATTAGTTTCCAACCAATGCCTTATTGGGATGCTTTAAATATGTTTATTATTTGTAAAATAATATCAATTAAAAAGACTTTAATTTTATTATAAGTAAACTTTTGTTTATGTTTGAGGTGCTTGTTTGTATTTAAATTTTAAAATACCGGTCGATGGGGTTTAAAGCTCTCGGCCGGTTTATTCGAGAAGTACTATGGGTATTAAAAAACAAGATTTGGCTTTTGTGAGCAAGGCTTCCATAGCCGCTTTTGGTGCATATTTCTGTATGTATGCGTTTAGAAAGCCATTTGCTGTTGCCACTTTTGAAGATCTAAGTGTTTTGGGTATCGACTATAAAATAGTCCTGATCATCACTCAGGTTTTAGGATATATGCTTTCTAAGTTTATTGGTATAAAAGTAATTTCAGAATTAGAACCGCGGCAACGTTTAGCATATCTCCTGGGATTGATAGGGATTTCTGAAGTTGCGTTAATTCTTTTTGGGTGGGTATCCCAACCCTACAATTTCATTTTTTTATTTTTTAATGGACTGCCGCTGGGAATGATTTGGGGGATTGTTTTCTCTTACCTTGAGGGAAGAAAATATACCGAAATTCTCGGCGTGATTTTATGCACCAGTTTTATCGTTTCGAGTGGTGTTGTAAAATCTATAGGTTTATGGGTAATGGCAAGTTGGGGTGTTACACAGTTTTGGATGCCGGCCGTTACCGGAGCATTGTTTATAATTCCACTAGTGTTTTTTGCCCGTTTGTTAGAAACCGTGCCACAACCTACACAAGAAGAAAAAGCTTTACGCGTAGAGCGTGTTCCCATGCGCCCCAAAGACCGAAGCAACGTTATCAAGCAATTTGCTTTACCCTTGTTTATTCTTATTCTGTTTTATATCGTACTTACCGCGTTTAGGGACTTGCGAGATAATTATGCGCGCGAACTATGGGACGGCTTGGGCTATGCAGGAGATATTTCGGTGTACAGTACTTCAGAACTGGTGGTGGCTTTTTTGGTTTTGATCATTTTGGCTTCAGTGTACGCGATCAAAGATAATTTGAAAGCCTTACTTACCTATCACGGTATATTACTTTTTGGTACATTTTCAGTAGGTATTGCCACCTTTCTGTTGCAAGCGCAACTGCTTAACCCCTTTTTATGGATGGTGATCTCAGGATTTGGTTTATACATCTGCTACGTTCCCTTTAATGCATTGTTCTTTGATAGGTTTATTGCTGCCTTTCGAATTAAAGGCAACGCCGGTTTTCTAATTTATCTGGCAGATGCTTTTGGGTATTTAGGGAGTATGGCGGTCTTGCTCTACAAGAATTTTGGGATGAGTACAATCTCCTGGTTGAAGTTTTTTATCAATGGCGCCTACTGGCTTTCGATCATTGGGAGTATAAGTGTGGTTGTTTCATTCTTTTATCTGCGAAAAAAACATCGCAAAGCGAAATTTAATGTTGTGGCTTATGAAAATTAAATATGATCTGCTCGTTGTAGGCGGTGGAGTGTTGGGAACCTTTCACGCGTATCATGCTTTAAATAAAGGATTACGTGTTGCGGTTTTGGAGCAAAGTAGCAGACCTCAGGGAGCTACAACCCGTAATTTTGGTCAGGTTGTTCCGTCTGGGATGAACACCAAGTGGCAAAATTTTGGAAGAGAAAGCTTAGCTATTTATAAAGCGATTCAGAAAGAGTTTGATATTACCATTCGTCAAAACGGATCAGTGTATCTCGCTTCTAATGCTGAAGAAGTACAACTTATCGAAGAACTTTCCGATATAAATAAGCAAAATGAGTATTCTTCAACCTTACTTACCAAAGCCCAATGTCTTGAAAAATATCCCGGTTTACGGGCAGATTATGTAAAGGCCGGCCTGTTTTTTCCAGATGAGGTGACGGTAGAACCACGAACGATGATTCACCGCTTGCAGCAGTATCTTGTAGAACAAAAACGCCTAGATTTATTTACAAATACAAAAGCCGTTCACTTAGAAACGCTGGGTGATCAAGTAGAAGTGACCACTGCTGCCGGCACAGCATTTTATGCAGCGCAAGTGCTTATCTGTAACGGCAGTGATTTTAAAACCTTATACCCAAGGCTGTTTGCCGAAAGTGATTTGCAGCTTTCTAAATTGCAAATGATGCAGACCAAGCCGCAGCACAATTTTGAATTGCCAGGTTCAATTTTGACAGGATTGTCTATCAGGCGTTATGAGGCATTTTACGAGTGTCCTTCCTTCCAAGCGATAAAAGCCCAAGAAGATCCTAAAGGTCTAGAGAAAAAATGGGGTGTTCATATGCTATTTAAACAGGCGGCAGACGGCTCAGTGATTCTGGGAGATTCACACGAATATGCCGATGCAGACAAAATTGAAGATTTGGGCTATGATTTGAATATGGACATTGACAACTTTATGATCGCTGAAGCCAAAAAGATCTTCGATTTACCCACTTATGAAATCCAAGACCGCTGGTATGGAATTTACTCGCAGTGTAAAACTCAGGATATTTTCTTAAAAGATATCGACGCTCGCATTCATGTTGCAACAGGCATCGGCGGAAAAGGAATGACCGGAAGCGCCGGTTTTGCAAAACATCACCTAGAAATTATACTTAATTAAATACGTATGCATACTATAAAACTTGCCGTTTTTGATATGGCAGGAACTACTGTTAATGAGAATAATATCGTTTATAAGACGGTTCAAAAAGTAATCAATGATCTGGGATACACTGTTAGCCTTGATCAGGTTTTGGAGTATGGTGCAGGAAAAGAAAAGCATCAAGCCATAACCGATGTATTAACCCACTGCACCGCTTCTAATGATGTCAAAAAAGAGGCAGCTGTAGCTTTTGCAGCCTTTAAACCAGCTTTAGAATTGGCATACGATACGTTGGAGATCAATACGTTTGACGGGATGTTAGCCTTTTTTAAAGCCTTACGGAAGCAGGATATTCACGTGGTACTCAATACGGGATATGATGCAAAAACTGCGACAAAACTTTTAGCTAAATTAGAATGGAATGTAGGAGAAGACATCGATATGCTTATTACAGCAGATGATGTAGCAAATGGAAGGCCCGCACCTGATATGATTCAAAAAGCGATGGACGCGTTTGGAGTTACAGATTCGGCTGAAGTACTTAAAGCAGGGGATTCTGAAATCGATATTATCGAAGGTAAAAATGCCAATTGTGGTTTGACCGTAGGTGTCTTAAGCGGCGCACAAACGCGTGAACAATTAGAAAAGTCACAACCTGATTATATTTTAAATACGCTAACAGAACTTGAAGCACTATTGATCAAGTCCTAGTTTTCAGCATCTTTTAAATAGAAATATAGCACCAGCATCGATGTTGGTGCAGTCGTGCGATTGATAGGTACGTGGGGAATTCTACCGTCAAAGAATATAGAATCTCCTTGGTGTAAGGTGACTTCTTCATCTCCTATGTTATAGACGCAGCTTCCGCTAAGCATATATTTAAATTCGTAAGCGTCGGTTTCTACTTTGCCACGCTCAGATCCCGGCTGTATTTCGAGTAGCACTGCTTCAAAAGCGATCGATGAAAGCGATTTTCCAAATATAGATTTGTATTGAAAACCTTTAGCATCGTCTTCCTTTTCAATAATAGCATGTTCTTCTTTGCGTGAAACAATAAATGCTGTTTTTCCGCCTTGAGGTAAACTATTGAAGAAGGAGGCAACTTCAGTATCTAGTGCAGCAATAATATTCAGAAGAACAGGTAGTGAGGGAATCGTACGCCCGTTTTCAACGCGTGAGATAAGTCCGTTGCTCACTTCGGCGCTAGAAGCTACGGTATTGATGGTAAGTCCTTTTTCTTTTCTGATTTCGCGAATGCGTTTCCCAATGCCAATGATATAATCTTCCAATTCTGACTAAATTTTACTCAATAATCGAAGTTAAGTACTTCGAGATTTGCCTCGAGGATTTTTACTATTTGTAAATATCTTAAAACTTTGGTGTATTTCCACGGCAGCACATTATTTTGATAGAAGCTGAATAAAATGCTGATTTTTAAAACTTAAATGTGCTTAAAGTACGGGAATAAAAAAAGGCAATTGCTTTTGCAACTGCCTTTAAATTGTGTAGCGAGAGGGGGGCACGATCCCCCGACCTCCGGGTTATGAATCCGACGCTCTAACCAACTGAGCTACCTCGCCAAATTTTAAACTTAAAAAGAAAGCCCAAGCCTTTTTCCTAAGCGGGTGCAAATATAATAACATTTATCAAGTTGGCAAGCATCTTAATATTAAAATAAAAAAATAGGGCGAATCTTTTTTACTCTGTAATTAATATTTATATTGGCAATCCAACCGAATAAAGAATCAATGGAAGAAAAAGTAAAATTTGAAATAGAGTTTCCTATACAGGCATCGCCTTCATTATTATATCAATATATGTCTTCACCTTCAGGAATGTCTGAGTGGTTTGCAGATAACGTAAACTCACGTGGTGAGTATTATACTTTCATCTGGAATGGGAGTGAAGAGAAAGCAAAATTGCTGGGTAAGAAAAGTGATGAGCGTATCAAGTTTAGATGGATGGATGATGTAGAAGATGAAAATCTGTACTTCTTTGAGTTGCGTATTGTCGTTGATGAGATCACAAAAGATGTTTCTTTAATCGTTACCGATTTTGCCGAAGAAGATGAGATCGACGAAGGAAAAATGTTTTGGGAAAATCAAATCGCAGAGTTAAAACATATCATAGGTTCTAACTAAGAAACCTATTCTTAAATCTTATATTTGTCCCTTTGAAAAAAGGGACTTTTTTTATGATCAATTTTAACGGAACACTTACCGAAACGCCACAATTTTCAGCACACAACAGAGGGATGTTGTATGGCGATGCCGTTTTTGAAACCATCAGATATTCTGGAGGGAAACTGTTTTTTTGGGAAGATCATTACTTCAGATTAATGGCTTCCATGCGTATCCTACGTATGGAAATCCCTATGCATTTTACCTTAGAAGATTTGCAAGACGAACTTCTTAAACTCATTGATGCTGAAGGGTTAAAAGATAAGGCAGCTAGTGTACGACTTACGGTTATTCGTAATGAAGGCGGTAAATACCTTCCGGAAGACAACAATGTGTCTTATTACGCATTTGCTAAAGCATTGAAGGATCCTTTTTTTACGCTGAATGAAGAGGACTACGAAGTAGAACTCTACAAAGACCATTATGTGAATGCAGACCTGCTTTCTACGTTAAAGACTGCTAATAAAATCATTCACGTCACCGGAAGCATTTATGCAAAAGAGAATAACTATGCCAACTGTCTTTTGCTTAATACCAATAAATCTGTGGTAGAAGCCCTGAATGGAAATTTATTTTTAGTTAAAGGAAACACCATTAAAACGCCACCTTTAGAAGAAGGATGCCTTCGTGGAATCGTGCGTAAGCAACTTAAAGATATCATAGGTAAGTTAGAAGAATATACGCTTGAAGAAGCAGCGATTTCGCCATTTGAATTGCAAAAGGCAGACGAACTTTTTATAACCAATGCCATTGCAGGGATTCAACCCATTACGAAGTACCGTAAGAAAACCTATACTAACGAAGTGGCTAAAAATATTTTAGGTAAGCTTAATGCGAAAGCCCGTCTAGGAAAGTAAAGAGCTTTTAATTATTGCTTGGATTTTCAGGAGCATTAGACCATAATAAGTATTCGCCTCCCAGTTCAAGCATTTTTTCTTTCCAAAGTTCAGGAAAGCATTTATTGATTATTTCTTTATCGTAGGTGTTGTCTGTAACGATCCAGGCGTTTGCGTCTAATTCACTATCAAGCTGGTTGCAATCCCATCCCGAATAGCCCAAAAAGAAACGTATTTCGTCAGTAGAAATTTTATTTGCAGTTATAAGCTCTACCACGGTATCAAAATCACCGCCCCAATAAATGCCGTTAGAGATCTCAATACTTTCAGGAATAAGATCTGGTACTTTATGCAAAAAGTATAGATTGTCCTGTTCTACAGGGCCACCATTGTAAATTTGCATTTCGTCTCCTTTAATTTCAGGAATCAGCTCATTTAAAGTGAAAGTAAGCGGTTTGTTGAGAATAAAACCTACAGAGCCGTCCTCGTTATGGTTTGCCAATAAGACAACAGAGCGATTGAAGGAAACATCCCCAATAATAGCAGGTTCTGCGATTAGAAGTTTACCTTTCTGAGGCTTTTTGGTCGTCATAGACTTGTTTTGTTCTAAACTACTTCATTTTTTTTAATTAACAAAAAAATAACATGCATAAAAAAGCCCCGATAATCGGGGCTTTTGATATTGTATATCTAAAAAGACTTAGTTTACAGCGTCAGATAAATCTGAACCTGCTTTAAACTTCACTACGTTTTTAGCAGCGATTTGGATAGTTTTTCCAGTTTGTGGGTTTCTTCCTTCACGAGCTGCACGCTTAGATACAGACCAAGAACCGAATCCTACTAATGAAACGCGGTCTCCACCTTTTAATGATTTCTCGATATTTCCTAAAAATGATTCTAATGCTTTTTTAGCTGCTGCTTTAGTAATTCCAGCATCTTCTGCCATTGCATCAATTAAATCTGATTTGTTCATAATTTTAAATTTTAAAAAAATTAAATGTCGGTTAAACTTTTGTTTATTGTCCTAACAAATTTAGACGGATATTTTGTTCACGCAAGCAATAGCGCAGGAAATCGGGGTTTATGTTGATAACTTTAACGATTTGTTGATAACGGAAACCAATTTTAACAAAATATAACGAAAATCGCGGTATGTCTAGTATTACAACGTTTTAGCTTCATCTTGGAAGGTAAAACCATTTAGGAGATCTTTTACTGGCATTCTCTTTTTACCAGAAAGCTGAATTTCATCCAAACGCAACCAATTATTTTCAGTAGCAACAAACAGTTGGTCGTTAAAAACTTTGAGTTTACCGATAGGTTCTTTACCTAATTCCTGACTTTGCTCAGCACTAGTGATAGTAGCCTTATACACCTTTAATTGTTGTTCTTTAGCATCACCATTGGTAAAATGCGTCCAAGCCACCGGATACGGACTCAAACCTCTAATGTGATTATAAATCGCTTCAACGGGTTTTGACCAATCGATTTTAGTATTCTCGCGGGTAAGTTTGTATGCCGTATGCAGCTGCTCTTGTTTAGGTTGTACTGTAGTCGCAACCTCACCTTGCTCAATGGCTTTTACGGTTTTAAGAATGAGATCACTTCCTAAATGCATGAGGCGATCGTGTAACGATCCCGCATTTTCGTCTGGCGCAATCTTCAGTTTTTCTTGAAATATGATCGCTCCCGTATCTATTTTTTCATCAATAAAAAAGGTGGTAACCCCGGTTTCTTGTGCTCCTTTAATGATCGCCCAGTTGATAGGCGCTGCTCCGCGATAATCGGGGAGAAGTGAAGCATGTAAATTAAAGGTGCCAAATTCTGGCATTTGCCAGACCTGTTGCGGTAACATTCTAAAAGCAACGACGATTTGCAAATTGGCGTTTAACGCTTTTAATTCTGAGAGAAATTCTTCCGCTTTTAAATTGGTGGGTTGTAAGACGGGCAGATCGTGAGCTAAAGCAAACTTTTTTACCGCACTTTGTTGAATTTTTTGACCACGACCGGCAGGGCGATCCGGAGCGGTTATCACTCCTACAACATTCAGTTTATTTTCGACTAATTTTTGTAAACCGGCAACAGCAAAATCTGGTGTGCCCATAAAAACAATGCGTAAATCTCTCATAGAAGTTTATATAAATTTGAAGGGGTTAGGCTTATTTTTTTATTCATCAATAGTCTTTTGAGCATTTTAAGAAGTGCTGCTTCGTCTTCAATACTAAGCGTTTCAATAAGTGTTCTTGAAGAAGCGGGACCTTCAGCTAAAGTTTTAATTATTAAAGTTTGTAAATCCTGATAATTTCTGGAATTTCCGCTCTTGAGCTTTTCTCGACAAATATCGCAGATTCCGCAGGGTTCTTCTTGCTTTTCTTCAAAATATGCAAGCAGCTGTTTACTTCGGCATACAGGCGTTTCAATATAATTAAGCATACTTTTTACCTGTTCTACTTTGCGGGTGTTCTGCGCGTTTATCGCTTTTGCAATGCGATTGATGCTAAGATCATCTTCACGTTGTACCAAAAAGGTCACTTTGGTATCTGCGTTGGTATGATCGTATAGCGCGACGTCATCTTTGTGAAGCTGCAATAAAGTCTTGTGAATTTTAACCAGAGGCACACCTGCTTTTTTTGCTATGAGCGCGTGGTCTATAAGTATCGGCTGATCGTAAATGCCGCTATAGGTGCGCAGCATACTTTTTACAATGGAGTCAATTCCCGGATTTTTAATAAGGTAATAGGTCAAATTAATGGGTGATACTGTAAACTGTAAACTCGCTCTCCGGTAAAACTCCTGACTCAGGATAATTACACTGTTTCGGTCAAGAAGGGTGAGTGCATTGTAAGTTAGCAGCGTATTGAGACTATAGGTTTTGCAGAAATCCATAAAGTCAAAACGGTGTGTTTCCTGTTCGCCTTCGCCATAAGAGATACGGAAAAAGCTATTCAGTTTTTTATAAATCTTCTTCACAAAAGATACTGAAGGCAGTACGCGCAGAAACTGATTATTGAGCCGCTCTTTATCTGAAGCATTATAAAAAATTATGCTACTGGCAGAAGCTGCATTTCTTCCGGCTCTTCCTGCTTCCTGAAAGTAGCTTTCTAAGCTCTCAGGAAGTTCTACGTGTACAACGGTTTGTACATCGGCCTTATCGATTCCCATCCCAAAGGCGCTGGTGGCTACCATAATTTGGGTTTTGTTTTGTGACCAACTTAAAAAGCGCGCTTGACGTTCGACATTGTCTAAGCCACCGTGATAAAACTGAGCTGTAAAACCGCGTTCGGTTAAAAACTGAGTGTATACTTGAGCGGTTTTTCTACTACGCACATAAACAATTGCACTGCCTGTAAACTTTTTAAACAGTTGAATCAATCTGTGATGTTTATCTTCTTCAAAAAGTACTTTGTAGGCAAGGTTTCTCCGCAGAAAAGAATCCTGAATTAAGCTTACTTCTTTCAGCTCAAGTTGTGCTATAATATCTTCTTGTACTTTTTTTGTAGCAGTAGCGGTAAGTGCAATGCAATTGACCTCCGGAAATTGCGCTCTAAAGTCTTGAATGTTGCGATATGCAGGTCTAAAATCGTGCCCCCATTGGGAGATGCAGTGCGCTTCATCTATAGCAATGAGGTTGATGTTCATTTGTTTGAGGCGCGCAAGAACCAGTTCGTTTTGCAAGCGCTCAGGGGATAGATATAAGAGTTTATAATTTCCGTAAATACAATTATCTAGTAAGATGTCCAGGTCTTGATACCTGATTCCGCCGGGGATATGTAATGCTTTAATGTTGCGCTTTTCTAACTGTAAAACCTGATCCTTCATTAAGGAAAGTAGGGGCGAAATGACCACAGTTATCCCTTCGGTAACTACTGCAGGAATTTGATAACATAGTGATTTACCGCCACCGGTAGGCAAGAGCGCAAAAGTGTCTTTGCCCTCAAGCACCGATGTTATGATTTCAAGTTGTTTAGGTCTAAAAGACGCATAACCCCAAAACTTTTGTAAAGCTTCTTGCGGAGTCATACTCATAGACTTAGATTTTTACGAATGAATGCCACGCGCTCTTCAACCCCAACTTTAGGAACTTCGATAGGATTGTAGTCGTAAGCTTGGTAGGTTTTAACCAATTCATCTTGAATTTTTTTCGCCTCATCAAAACTTTCATAGCGCTCTTTATCGGTAACGTGAATGTCTTGCCATAAGGGTAGTAGAAAAATATGATCGTACCTGTAGTTCTCACTTGCTTTAGTAAAACGCTCCGGGTAGTCTTGACCAATAAAATCCATATACGCCGTAACGTCTGGGATCCCACGATCAATAAAAACATGGTTAGCCTCCAGCGCTCCTGCATCCAGATATTGCTGGATGCGACGTTCTAGAAGCTTATCGCTAAAAAGCAGCGGTTCGGTAAGAAAAAGTTGTTCTATACCTTCTTGTTGTGCAGCTTTTATAACCTCGCGAGACACTTCATCAAGGCAAGGAAACCCGTGTGCCTTAAGCGCATTGAGCAATGTTGTTTTTCCTGTACTTGGCCCTCCAATTAAGACGATGCGTTTTGCTGTCAAATCAATCTAATTTATGCTGAAAATTACCACGAGCAGGATTCGTGCTTTGGTGGTATGTTTCTTGATTAAGATGGTAAAAATACTCAAATAGCGCCCGATTAAAAAATTAGCTTGAGAATGGTATCTTTGCATCCTAAAAACAGGCAATGAGCACAGATAAAAATACCGAAGCATTTTATAAAAAACTCAAGGGCAGATTAATAGAAACCACATTGTGGCCTTCACAGTATTTATACAAATTTATTGTTCCTTCAGACAATCAAAAAATTGCAGAGATAGAAAATATCTTTGACAATATGGGAGCGGTGATCAATACTAAAGCGTCAAGCAAAGGCACATACACCAGCGTTTCTATTCACGTAAAGATGAAAAATCCTGACGCGGTTATTGCCAAATACAAAGAAGTAGCCAAGGTAGAAGGGGTTATTTCATTATAATCGCATTAAAACAGCGTATAAATCGTATTAAATTAAATTTGGGCTGTGGGCTTTTCTACATTTTTTAGTACTTTGCCTTATCGTTTCTTTTAAGAGACAACTTCACTTAAATTTTTACAGTTGATAGATCAATTAGAATATAACACAGAGCGTGAAAAGCTCATAATACCAGAATATGGACGCCATTTGCAAAAAATGGTGAATCAGGCAGTTGAAGAAGAGGATGAGAAAAAACGCAATATCATTGCGCGCAGTATTATTGCGGTGATGGGTAATTTGCAACCACATTTGCGTGATGTGCCCGACTTTCAACATAAACTTTGGGATCAACTGTTTATCATGAGTGATTTTAAACTGGATGTTGTTTCGCCATATGATAAGCCTTCTAAAGAAAAATTAGAAGAACATCCTGATCCTTTAGACTACCCACAAAATCATCCTAAATATCGTTTCTACGGAAACAATATCAAGCGTATGATCGATGTTGCGGTTAAATGGGAGAAAGGTCAGAAGCGTGAAGCACTTGAGTTTACTATCGCTAATCACATGAAAAAATGCTTCCTAAACTGGAATAAAGATACCGTTGATGACGAAGTGATCTTTAAGCATTTGTTTGAATTGAGTGATGGGCAGATCAATCTTGCCAAAAAAGATGAAGATCTAAAAGAAGCGCAAAAACTTATGCGCTCAAAAAAATCAGGTAAATCTAACTACCGAAAAAAATCTGGACGCGGTAAAAAGCGTTACTAATTTTTAGCAACACATTTAATGGGAACATTTCAGATAGAAGGAGGGCATCAGCTTAAAGGGTCCATCCAACCTCAGGGTGCAAAAAATGAAGCACTTCAAATTCTTTGTGCCGTTTTATTAACGCCAGAAAAAGTGGTGATTGACAACATACCCGATATCGTTGATGTCAATAAGTTGATCAATATCTTGAGCAATCTGGGCGTTAAAATCCAAAAGCTGGGTAAAGGAAAATATTCTTTTAAAAGTGATGCACTGCAATTAGAATATCTGGAAAGTGAACAATTTAAGAAAGAAGGTGGCGGTCTGCGAGGTTCTATTATGATCGTAGGTCCTTTATTAGCACGTTTTGGCAAAGGATATATTCCACGTCCGGGAGGTGATAAAATTGGCCGTAGACGTCTGGATACGCATTTTGAGGGAATGATCAAACTGGGCGCAAAGTTCAGATATAATAAAGAAGAGCGTTTTTATGGGGTAGAAGCCCCAGAAGGTTTAAAAGGAACTTTTATGTTGCTTGATGAAGCTTCGGTAACCGGTACTGCAAACATTGTGATGGCTGCGGTTATGGCTGAAGGCGAAACCACGATCTACAACGCAGCTTGCGAACCGTACTTGCAGCAGCTTTGTAAAATGCTCAACAAAATGGGTGCAAAGATCTCAGGAATTGGATCTAATATGCTCAAAATTGAAGGTGTAAAAGCCTTGAATGGATGCGAGCACAGCGTACTTCCTGATATGATCGAGATCGGTTCTTGGATCGGTTTGGCAGCAATGACCAAAAGTGAAATTACCATTAAGAATGTAAGTTGGGAAGATTTAGGTCTTATTCCGGCTACGTTTAGAAAATTAGGAATCACGGTCGAAAAACGCGGGGATGATATTTTTATCCCGGCACATACTGAAGGATACGAAATTGAAACTTTTATCGACGGATCTTTTATGACCATCAGTGATGCGCCTTGGCCTGGATTTACACCTGATCTTTTGAGTATCGTGCTCGTAGTTGCTACACAAGCAAAGGGAGAAGTGTTGATTCACCAAAAAATGTTTGAAAGCCGTCTCTTCTTCGTTGATAAATTGATCGATATGGGGGCTAAAATCATTCTTTGTGATCCACACCGTGCTACCGTAATTGGTCATAATTTTAAATCAACACTCAAGGCCACAACGATGACTTCGCCAGATATTAGAGCGGGAATTTCCTTATTGATCGCAGCATTGAGCGCCAAAGGAACTTCAACCATTCATAACATTGAGCAAATTGATCGCGGTTATGAGAATATCGATGAGCGTCTTAGAGCTATTGGTGCCAAAATTATTCGTACAGCTTAAACAAGTTTTACCGAATTTACTTCGGCGTGAGCATCGATTAACGCATAGATCAAGCGTGAAGCAAGTCTTGCTGTTGCATTGTCCAGATCGTATTCAGGGTTAAGCTCAACTACGTCTACGCTTACCAACTTTTGAGACTGAACCAAATACTTTATGGTTTTTAGCGCGACGTCTGGTGCAAATCCCAGCGGGGAAGGAGCGCTCACTCCTGGAGCATATGCTGAACTGAATCCGTCTAAATCTATGCTGAGATAGATCAGCTCTACTTCTTCAATGAATTGATCCAATTCCTTTTGAATGTGATACCAGTTTTGAAGATTAAATGCAGAATTTAATAAATAGCGAACTCCATAATCTGAAGCCGTTTGGAATAATTGCCGACTATTGCTTTCTTTTTGAATACCGAAGCAGTAGTAGGTGAAATTTTCTTTTTCTTCCTGAGCGATTTGCCAAAACGGTGTTCCCGAGGTTGCCTCCGTCGATCCATCACGTAAATCAAAATGCGCATCCAGATTTACGATTCCTATTTTTTTCTTCGGAAAGGCTTTACGAATACCTTTAAAATGCGCGTAGGCCAGATCGTGTCCGCCGCCCATAATTATTGGGAAGTGACCGTTTTTTAATAAATCAGATGCAGCTTGTGCTGTGTCATTTTGATGCGATTCAAGATTTTGATCGGTACAAATTAGATCACCAAAATCACAAAGATTTAAAGGAGTTTCGTGCCAATGATTAGAAAGCGAACTCAACGTTTTTCTAATTGCATTTGGTCCTTCAATTGCTCCTGGACGGCCAAGATTACGCGACACGCCTTCATCACAAGCGTAGCCCAAAAGTGCAACTGAAGCATTTTGTGCTCTTTCAATTTGGGTAAGATCCTTCAGTTGAATCAACTCATGCAGGTACAACGCATCTTCAGAGATTCTTCCTTGCCAAAATTTAGCTTCTGCTTGCTTATAGTTTTTCATCAATTTAAGGTATTTAGCAGTTCATCATCGACCAAATAAGGAAGCGTGACTTTTAAATTCGGAGTACGTTTCATCTCACGTTCTATTGCAAATCGCGCTTCGGGATTGCGTGCCCAATTGCGTCGTGCGATACCATTATTCACATCAAAAAACAGCATATTCTTGATCTGAGCATTTGCATTTTCAGAACCATCAAGCAGCATTCCGAAGCCTCCATTGATCACTTCGCCCCAGCCAACACCACCGCCATTGTGAATCGAAACCCAAGTAGCACCTCTAAAGCTATCACCAATCACGTTGTGAATCGCCATATCTGCGGTAAAGCGGCTGCCATCATAAATATTGCTGGTTTCGCGATAGGGCGAATCGGTACCACTCACATCGTGATGATCCCGACCTAAAACTACCGGAGCACAGAGTTTCCCTTGTTTAATTGCTTCATTGAATGCCAAAGCAATTTTTTGACGTCCTTCGGCATCTGCGTAAAGAATTCGCGCTTGTGAACCTACAACCAGACGGTTGCTTTCGGCTTCTTCAATCCAGGTAATATTATCTTGCATTTGCTGCTGAATCTCCTCAGGAGCTTCAGCCTTTATTTCTTTTAGTACCGAAGCTGCGATCGCATCGGTCAGGCGTAAATCTTCAGATTTTCCTGACGTACAGACCCATCTAAAAGGCCCAAAACCATAATCAAAACACATAGGTCCCAGAATATCTTGGACATACGAAGGATACTTGAATCCGTTTTGATCTTCAGCAAGTACATCAGCACCGGCACGTGAGGCTTCGAGTAAAAAAGCATTTCCGTAGTCAAAAAAGTAGGTTCCTTTTGCTGTATGCGTATTGATCGCAGCGGCGTGTCTTCGCAGAGATTCCTGTACTTTTTCTTTGAACTGTTCGGGACTATCGCGCATCATTTTATTGGCTTCTTCAAAGGAAAGACCCACCGGGTAGTAACCACCCGCCCAAGGATTATGCAACGAAGTTTGATCTGACCCCAAATGAATCTTGATATTTTCTGAAGCAAAACGCTCCCAGACTTCAACCACATTACCAATGTATGCTAGCGAAACTACTTCGTTATTTTGCTGAGCATCGCGCGTTCGTTTGATCAATGCTTCAATATCTTCAAACAGTTCATCTACCCAACCCTGATCTTTACGTTTGTGAGCAGCATTTGGGTTTACTTCAGCGCAGATAGTGATGCATCCGGCAATGTTACCGGCTTTAGGCTGTGCGCCGCTCATCCCGCCAAGTCCAGCGGTTAGAAAGATTTTCCCTGCCGGAGTTTCGCTTTGCGGAAGTAATTTTCTAAAGGCATTCATTACCGTGATCGTCGTGCCGTGCACAATACCTTGCGGACCGATATACATAAACGAGCCTGCGGTCATCTGGCCATATTGTGTTACGCCTAACGCATTGTAGCGTTCCCAATCATCAGCCTTTGAATAGTTAGGGATCATCATCCCGTTTGTAACTACAACGCGAGGAGCATCTGCACTTGAAGGAAACAGCCCCATCGGATGCCCGGAGTACATGTGTAAGGTTTGGTCTTCAGTCATTTGAGCCAGATATTGCATTGTCAATAAGTATTGCGCCCAATTCTGAAATACTGCTCCGTTGCCACCGTAGGTGATAAGTTCGTCAGGATGTTGTGCCACCTGTGGATCCAGATTGTTTTGAATCATCAACATAAGTCCGGCAGCCTGCGAGCACTGCGCAGGATATTCATCGATTGGGCGTGCATACATGGCATATTCCGGTTTAAAGCGGTACATATAAATGCGACCAAATTGCTGCAGCTCTTCATAAAACTCGGCAGCGAGTTCTTGATGCCAAGCTTTGGGAAAATAGCGCAGCGCATTGCGTACGGCGAGTTTTTTTTCTTCAGAAGAAAGAAGGTCTTTGCGCTTAGGCGCGTGATTTGCTTTAGGATCTAGTACTCTTTTTGGAGGAAGATCACTAGGAATTCCGGCTAAAATGGCTTCTTTAAATGTCATACTACGAGGCTTTAAAAACTAATTTTCCATTTTTGAAAACACGTGCCGGCTGCAATTGTCCTTGATGATAAAGTACATCCTGGTAAGAAGCCGTTTTAAAAAGAATCAAATCGGCAGCATTACCTGCTTTGATTGAAGCATCCTGCTCGAGGTTCAAGGCTTTTGCTGCTCTTACAGTAATTCCTGCAAGAACTTCAGCATTGCTCAATTTTTGAAAAGTTCCTAAAATCGCTGCTTGGGTAAGAAGATCTCCCATAGGAGCAGATCCCGGATTCCAGTCACTGGCGATGGCGAGCGTTCCATTGTGATCCAATAGTTCACGCGCCGGTGTAAATGCGCAACCCAGACCGATGCTCGCTCCAGGTAGGGCGGTAGCCACCGTATTTGATTTGGCAAGTATTTGTATTTCTGCAGCGGTACTTGCTTCTAAATGGTCGGCACTTACTGCTTGATATTCGAGGGCAACAGCGCTTCCACCTGTGGTAAATTGATCTGCGTGCACGGTAATATCAAAGCCCAATTCTTGAGCCTTGTCAAAATAAGGTTTTATCGTTTTTGCGGTAAACGAACCTTTTTCAATAAAAGCATCTACGCGATTGGCGAGTTTTTCTTCTTTAACGACAGGAAGTAATTCTTCAGTTATTAATTGAATATAGCCTTCCGGATTTCCTTTATATTCTCGGGGTATGGTATGTGCTGCGAGACAGGTAGCTATTAAAGTTGCTTCAGTTTTTGTGTTGGCAGTTTTTATAGCGTGCAGCATTTTTAATTCTTCGTCAATGCTCAGACCATAACCGCTTTTCACTTCAATGGTTGTAATCCCCTTTTGTAAAAGCAAGTTGGCCCGTTTTACAATATCTTCAACAAGTTGCTCTTGGGTGGCTTTACGTGTTTCGGTTACCGTATCCCATATTCCACCGCCGGCTTCAGCAATTTCTAAATAGGTTTTTCCGGCATTACGCATGGCATAATCTCGTGCTCTTGAACCACCAAAACAAATATGCGTATGGCTGTCGATAAAACCAGGAAGTGCACAAAAATCTTCTTCTAAAATTTCAAGATGCGCATTCAAATTTTGAGCTTTTTCATACAGTTTTTCATGTACATCGATCTGCTCAATAGTTCCATCCTTTATGAGTATTCCGTAGTTTTTTAAAGGATGAAGTTGGTCATCACTTAAAGCTCCGCGAACGGGCAATTCTGCTAGCGTGATCAACTCTTTTATAGGTCCTATATAGGTATACATATATGTTTTTTAAAGGGTTTGGAATTCATCTTCGTACACAGTCGTTTGTTCAAGACTGTTGTTTGCGATACAAGCAGTATAAACTTCTTGTAGTTTTTGATCCTGAATGATTTTATGCGCAATGTTAATATCCTCTGCAAAAATGCGATCGGCCTCAGCAAAAGGTATTTCCTCACGTATCATCGTGTGCACATTTTCAAGAAAAGCACTGGATTTCAAGATGTCTCTAAAGTCGAAGGCCTGTGCAGCAGTGAGCATTTCTATAGCGAGAATATGCTCTACATTCTTGAGTACTTGTAAGGCTTTACGACCACTGATAGACCCCATACTCACGTGATCTTCCTGCCCCATAGAAGTAGGAATACTGTCTGCACTTGCAGGATGACACAAGCTTTTATTTTCGCTGGCGAGCGCAGCCGTGGTATACTGCAAGATCATATAGCCGCTATTGATTCCGGTTTCTTTAAGCAGGAGTTTGGGCACTCCGGCATATTTTCCTTCTAAGGCCAGATAGATGCGACGGTCTGAAATATTGCCTAGTTCACTAGCCGCCACCGTGGCATAATCAAGCGCCATTGCCAGCGGTTGCCCGTGAAAATTACCACCACTAATGGTAAGGTTTTCGTCTATTAGAATAGGATTATCTGTGACCGAATTCAGTTCGATCTCTAATAATTCTTTAAGGTGTAACCACGCATTGCGCGAAGCACCGTGCACTTGTGGCATACAGCGTAAGGAATACGGATCTTGAACACGATCACAATCTTTATGGGAGTCTAAAATGGTAGAACCTTCTACAAAAGATTTGATTCGGGCTGCAACGTGTTGGTTTCCTTTAAAAGGGCGCAATTGATGCAATTCGCTATAAAAGGGTTTCACCGATCCTTGCAGTGCTTCAAGCATGAGCGCGCCAATAATATCTGCCTGATCGAGACAGCTTTTGAGTTTTTCGACTGTTTTGACGGCGTGTGCTGCAATAAATTGCGTACCATTAATAAGCGCCAGGCCTTCTTTGGGACGAAGTGTGATCGGTTCTATATTAATGGCTTTGAGCACTTCAATAGTAGGTTTACGCTCGCCTTGGTAAACTACTTCTCCTAAACCTAGAAGCGGTAAAAATAAGTGAGAAAGCGGCGCCAAATCACCACTTGCGCCAACTGACCCTTGCTCAGGAACAATGGGAGCGATCCTGTGATCTATAAACCATAAAATACGCTCTAGGGTATTTGTTGAGATACCAGAATATCCTTGCGCCAGCGCATGTGCTTTAAGAACCAGCATCAACAATGAAAGTTCTGAATCAATAGGATTACCAACTCCCACGCTATGACTTTTTATGATGTTTTCTTGTAGAGCGAGTGTTTCTTCCTTAGAGATTCGAGTAGTGCATAACGGTCCAAAACCGGTATTTATGCCGTAAACAGGTTCGCTCTTTTCAACAATATCGTCAACCAGTTTACTACTAGCCTTAATGTTTTCGAGTGTTTTTGGAGAGAGTTTTCCTTTTTTATTACCTCTGGCGAGGGCTAGAGCAATGCCTGCAGTTAGGTGATCTTCTCCAAAATGAAATATAGATTGAGATGCTGTCATAGCCGTATTTAAATTTTGTTGCTGACAAGTTAACGGCTATATTTAATAATCGGAAATACCAATTTTATCATTAATTAATAACTATGAGTTATCAGTTTGAATTGAGACATCTTACGTATTTTTTGGCGGTGGCTGAAGAATTACACTTTAGAAAGGCTGCAGAACGTCTATTTATTTCACAACCCGGCTTAAGCAGACAAATAAAGCAAATGGAAGAAATGCTCGGGGTTACGTTGTTTGTTCGTGATAAGCGTAATGTGAAGCTTACACCGGCAGGGATGTATTTAAAGAAAGAGGTCGCGTATATCTTTAATCATCTTGATTTTACGCTGAAGCAAACCAAATTGGTTGATGAAGGGATTTCCGGAGAAGTGCGTATTGGTTTTTTGGGCTCTGCAATGCAGTCTGTTTTACCCGATTTGCTGATCAAGGCTGATGAGGTTTTGCCTAAGATTCAGTTTAGTTTAGAAGAATTGTCAAATAGTGCCCAGGTAGAAGCTTTAGAAAAAGATCAGTTAGATCTGGGGTTTGTACGTCTAGCGCGAGTGCCTGAAACGCTTCAGTTAAAACCGGTTTTTACAGATCGTTTCTCGTTAGTAATTCCAAGTGGGCATAAATTGAATGAAGATTCTTTTACGAGTATCGCGCAAGTTTCCGAAGAGCATTTTATCCTGTTCTCTTCAGATTATAGTTCGCTGTATTACGATCAGATTATGAGTATTTGTGAAGATAAAGGATTTACACCAAAAGTGAGTTATAAATCGGTTCACGCACTCACCATATTTAAATTGGTAGAAAGCGGGTTAGGCGTTGCGATCGTACCTTCTTCTTTACAGTTGGGCTTTGATATGCGTGTGAAATTTTTAGAAATTCCAAACATACCCCAAGAAGCCACGCTTTATGCCTGCTGGAAAAAAGACAACCGCAACCCTGCTTTACAACCTATTCTTAACTCACTCAATGAGCTTTGATTATTTGCTGCCGATTACAAAAGTAAGCCGGCTACATCTTGCCATGTGTCGGCGCGGTCAAAACCTTTAGTATGTACATTATGCGGAGAAGTAAATTGAATACCGCGGCCATCAAACGCATCTAAATTGTAGGAGCGATCGTCGATTAAAATGTCTCCGCGCAAGACGTGCTTGTGTCCGCATAAAATACGGTTTTGCCAAGGGATAAACGGGAAATGCTTATCTAACCAATCTGCTTTTTCTTCAAGGCTGGTTTTAAACTGCATTGCTGCAGAGGCGATATACAAATCATATTTGTCGTGAAGTTCGCGCATCACTTCCTGGCTGTCTTTCAGCACTTTTAAATCAATAAAAAAGCCGCGCTCATTGGCGTGATTTCTTACATAATCTTGATGCGGCTCAGGAACCATTTGCCACACTTCGTGACCCAGGCAGTCTTCTTTTTTAAGGTTTGCGTTGTACTTGTGGTTATAGAGGTCAATGTGCGCCTGGTATGTATCGGCGATCACCTCGTCCATATCTACGAATAATGTCATTGTGTAAGGGTTTTGATAAACAGCCAAAATACGGCTTAGGGTTTAAAACTATTTTAAATTCAACTTAAAAAAACGACACTAAACTTTAACGCAAAGGTTATAAATAGCTATTTTTAAAAAGACAGCTTTTTTATGTGGAAATTTTACAGAGACCTTACGCGTTTTGCAGTCTTATTTGCCCTTGTTTGTATTCCACTGGGGAGTCTTTTGAGTGCAGTCATTCTTTTTGGAGTGCTGGGAACTCCCATTGGATTATTGATGTTTAACTATTTTCAGAAGGATGAATTTTACGGGTATTACAATCTGGGATATACAAAATTGAGATTGATAGGCACCACGTGGTTAATCAATCTCGCCGTCACCCCAATACTTTTGCTCATCGCATTTTTAATTTTAAAATTGATTAGTCTTGGCGCTCTTACAAGTTAAACAGATCGAAAAAAGTTTTGGAAAGAAAAGGTTGCTCAAAGCGGTTGATTTTGAACTGAAAACGGGAGAGATCTTAGGCGTTTTCGGAAGAAATGGAAGTGGTAAAAGCACCTTGCTCAAAATTCTATTCGGTACGCAAACAGCCAAAACCGGAAGCATCAAGATCAACGAATCAAAATACGCTGTGCGAAAGCATTTTTGGAACAGAAATCCTGTTGTAGCCGATGAAGTCATTGGGTATCTGCCGCAATTCAGTTTTTTGTCACAGTCTTCAAAGGTTTGGGATTTGATTCCTAAGTATTTTGAGGGTGAAGAACAGGATTTAATCTTCAGAGCACCGCGTATGACTAAGATCGCAAAGCGGAAAGTAAACGAACTTTCTCTGGGCGAGCGTCGCTATCTTGAAGTGTTGATAGTAGGTAACTTGAAGCATCCGTTTCTTTTGCTCGACGAGCCTTTCTCTATGGTAGAACTACTGTTTAAAGAATTGATTCACGAGTTTTTGAGTTCGTTAAAAGCTAAAAAGGGAATTTTATTGACCGATCATTATTATCACGATGTCTGGCAACTTGCCGATCGCAATCTTGTGTTGAAAGAGGGCAATTTACAGGAAGTTAATACGCTTGAAGATCTGGTTCAAGCCGGGTATTTGAGAAGTAAATAACAAAATTAAGGGTATGAAAGATAACTTTTCAAACCACGCAGCAGATTACGCTAAGTTTCGCCCGACGTATCCTCAAGAGGTTTTTGACTTCTTGTATGATTTGATTGAAGAAAAAAACGATGCTTGGGACGTGGCTACAGGCAACGGACAAGTAGCAGTAGAACTGACAAAACATTTTAAACAGGTTTTAGCAACCGATTTAAGCGCGCAACAGCTCGAAGAAGCACCAAAAAATGATAACATTACCTATCGCGTTCAAACCGCGGAAGCTTCATTTGAAAACGCAACAAAATTCGATTTGATAACGGTAGCACAAGCAATGCATTGGTTTGATTTTGAAGCCTTTTATAAAAATGTTCAGGATCATCTAAAACCCGACGGCATTTTTGCTATGATAGGCTATTCGGTATTTGAAACCTCAGGAAAATTGAACGAAGTGATTCAGCATTTTTACAAAAACATTACCGACCCTTATTGGGATCCTGAACGCAAGTATCTGGACGCGCATTATAAAACGATTCCTTTTCCATTTAAAGAAATTCAAACTCCCAAACTTGAAATGGACGTGATATGGACTAAAAACCAGTTCTTGAGTTACCTTAATACATGGTCTGCAGTTAAACACTATGAAAAGGCAAACGGTCAAAATCCGCTTGAACTAATTCAAGATGCTGTGGACAGATCTTGGGGAAATGCAGTAACACGCAAGTTTAGTTTTCCGTTACTCTTAAGGGTAGGAAAAAAGAATATCTAATTCTTGTTTCTCTTGTTCTTCTTTTTCTTTTGTTGTCCGGGAGCAAATGCTTTTGCATTTTTAGCTCCGTAGGCTTTTTTGACTTGACCGGGAGCATTAGTATTGGCGTTTCTCGAAGTGCGATAGCTAGAGCAAGAAGCTGAAAATAATAGCATTCCGCCTAGTGCAAATAATAAAACAAGCTTTTTCATAGTATTCTCTTTTTTTGTAAAGATAAAAGTGCAAAAGCTTAGTTTTTTGTGATTTAAGTATTGCTTAGTAAAGGTTTATAACTTTTTAGCATTAAGAGACTGCTGCTTTATAAGTTTTAAGACAGCGTTCTCGAGCCTCTTTATGATCTACCATCTTTTCCGGATAGTCATCGGTGTCAAATTCCGGAACAAATTCTTTAATGTATTTTTTATCCTTATCAAACTTATCAACCTGAGTCATTGGGTTAAAAATTCTAAAATAAGGAGCCGCATCTACACCGCTTCCGGCTGCCCATTGCCAGTTGCCTACGTTGCTGGATTGCTCATAATCCAAGAGCTTTTCGGCAAAATAAGCTTCGCCCCAGCGCCAGTCGATCAATAAGTGTTTACATAAAAAGCTTGCAACCAACATGCGTACGCGATTGTGCATATAACCCGTTTTATTAAGTTGACGCATTCCTGCATCCACTAGCAAATAACCGGTTTCTCCTTTTTTCCATTTTTCAAACTCCTCTTTATTGTTGCGCCATTCGATTCGGTCGTATTTTGATCTAAACGCATTATTTACCGTTTCAGGATAGTGATACAGAATCTGCATAAAAAACTCACGCCAAATGAGTTCGCTCCAAAAAACAGTGTTTTTTTCAGCAATGGCTTTTTTAACCATTTTTCGCACGCTTACTGTACCAAATCGTAAATGCGGACCTAAATGTGATGTGCCGTCCTGTGCGGGAAAGTTGCGTGTATCCTCATAGTTTTGAATGAGCGTTGGAGTAACCTCATAATCTGGAATTTCTATTGAAGATTTTTTGAATCCCATATCACTAAGGGAAATATTAGGTAGTCGGCTATGCTCAATAAGATTTTCTAAATACTGACTGGTGTAATGAATTTTCAGATGTTTATCAGCATCAAAAACTTCTTGCCACTTGTTTTTATAAGGCGTGTAAACCACATAAGGATCGCCGTCGCCTTTTACCACTTCATCTTTCTCAAAAATGACTTGATCTTTAAACGTTTCAAAAGATACTTCTTGATCTTCTAAAAGTTTTTTAATTTTTTTGTCACGCTCAAGCGCATAGGGTTCATAATCGTGATTGGTAAAAACGGTATCCACTTTATAATCCTCAAGAAGTTGTTTCCAGATGGTTTCAGACTTGCCGTGATATAAAGCAATCGAGCTCCCGTGTTTTTCCTGTAATTCATCGCGCATTTTTTGCAAAGTCTCAAAGATGAAAGTTACACGCGCATCATCTTCTGGCAACTCATTTAGAATTTCCTTATCAAAGATAAAAATAGGCAGTACAGGATGTTCTCCTTTTAAGGCTTCAAGAAAACCTACGTTGTCGTCCAGACGTAAATCTCTACGAAACCAAAAAATGTTAACAGTGCTCATAAATAAAAAAGGTTGGTTAGATTGAATCGCTGATCGGGTTTAGGAACGCGATTAGTTTACGTTTAAGGTAGACATTCCACCGTCAATACCCAAAATTTGTCCGGTTACCCAGCTGCTGTCTTCGCTGAGTAAAAATGCGGCAATTTTTGAAATATCCTGTGGAGTTCCCACACGCTTTAAGGGATGACGTGCATCCATCTTTTCTTTTTTCTTATCATTTCCTAAGAGGCGAGAGGCTAGTGGCGTATCAGTGAGACTTGGTGCTATAACATTCACTCTAAACTGTGGTGCATATTCTGCAGCCAGCGCTTTTGCAAAACCTTCAATAGCTCCTTTAGCTGCCGCAACACTCGTGTGGAAGGGCATTCCCATCTTAACGGCAACCGTGCTGAAAAAGACAAGACTTGCTTGATCTGCCTTTTTGAGTCGGTCTTCAACGGCCTTCAACGATTTGATGAGTCCCATAAAATTAAGCTGAAGATCTTCATTAAAGGTTTCTTCAGAAAGCATTTTGAACGGCTTGAGATTGATAGAACCGGGACAATACACAAAGCCATCCAACACTTCAGGAAGCTCTTCAGTATTTAAAATATCTGCGGTCACATCATATTCAATATGTGTAATTTCTTCGGGAAGTTCTTCTTTTGTCCTTGATGCAACATAAATCTCATAGTCACCGCTTAGGTTATCGATAAGACTTTTTCCGATTCCGTGAGAACCTCCAATAAGTAGTATATTCTTTTTCATAGCAATTTTTTAGTTGAGGATATCTTCGCGAGATACGCCTTGCAATTCTTTTTCGGGTTTGGTGTAGGTGCCGAATAACTCGGTTAATTTTTTCTCCCGATATTCGAAAATCTCTTGAAGTTTTGGTTTTACGAGAAAGGGATGCACCATTTGACCTATAATACCTGCCGGAACTTTATAATCCACAATATCTTCCATTTCAACTCCGCCCGGAATCTCTTTAAGAAAATGTTTGTGATGCCATAGTGAATAAGGCCCATAGCGCTGCTCATCAACAAAATATTCAAGATGTTTTACGTGTGTGATTTCGGTAACCCATTTGGTGTTGATTCCGGCAACAGGCGTCACATTGTACTGAATGATTTGCCCGGGAAACATTGGTCTATCTGCTCCTGAGAGAATCTCAAAGCCCATATAGTCGGGAGTGATGACTTTTAAATTTTTGGGATCAGAGAGAAAACTCCACGCTTTTTCAATAGAAATGGGGAGGTTTTGTTTGGTATACAGCGTATAAATTTTCATAATCAAAAAGATGAGGTTCAAGGTTGAAACCAATTTGAAGTAAATATACCGGCTATATTGTTTAACAAAAAATGATTTAAGTTAAACAAAAATTAAAGTTGAACAGGTTAACTATGCAAACAGCTTTAATTTTTCAGTTAAAAAAAGAATGATACTGAAGCGAAAAACCGACTTAAATCGTAATTTGGTAGACCAGTTTATAACGTTGTAATTCAAGAGCTTTTTTGCTTAAATTACCTCGTAGATAACTGTAATTAAACACACTAATAATTAAATGATTTTCAGATGAAAAAAATAATCCTTTCTTGTTTTCTGGCTTTGGGAGCTTTAGCCCAGGCACAAATTCAAACTCCAGCTGCCAGTCCGCACGCAACGTTGACCCAAACGGTAGGTTTAACTGAAGTAAGCGTAGATTATTCTAGACCCAATATGCGCGGTCGGGAGATCTTTGGTGAGCTTATTCCTTATGGTAGATTGTGGAGAACCGGAGCAAACGCAACAACAAAATTTACTGTAAATAAAGGTGTGAGCATTTCTGGTAAAGATTTACCGGCGGGAACGTATAGTATTTATACGATTCCGGGTGAAGATACTTGGGAAGTGATTTTTTATACAGATCATTCCAACCCGCTAATTCCTGAACTTGATGAGAGTAAAGTAGCTTTACGCACCATGGTTGAACCCGTTGAGATGCCAATGCAGATGGAGACTTTTACCATTGTGATTGATGAGGTTATGGCAGACAGTGCTGTGTTAAACTTCTTATGGGCAGATACGGTAGTACCGGTAAAATTTATGGTAAATACAGATGCTGAAGTAATGGCAAACATCAAACAAACACTTGATGGCCCGAGTGCCGGAGATTATTACAACGCTGCTGTATATTACTTGAACAGTGGGAAAGATATTCAACAAGCTAAATCGTGGATGGACGAAGCCATGGTCAAGACCGAAACTCCACGTTTCTGGCAGTTGCGTCAGCAGTCTTTAATATTGGCAAAAGCAGGCGATAAAAAAGGCGCTATTGAAGCTGCAAAAGCTTCATTGGCTGGAGCTAAAGAAGCAGGAAATGCTGATTATATAAAAATGAATACCGATTCTCTTAAAGAATGGGGAGCGCTATAATCGCGAATAACATCACAAAAAAAGCCGGGAATTCCCGGCTTTTTTATTGGTACCGCCAAATGGTTTTATACTCCGAGGCTTGCCTCGAAATTGAAAATTAGTTTCTTAGAATTGCCTCATGGGCTTGCCCTGAGTTAGTTTACTTGCGCCGTCAAAGGATTGAAAAACCCTAAACTTTGCCAGAATCTTATTTACACCTCGTAGTGTAAATCAATGCGTGTTCTTACTTCATCTAACATACTAATGAGTTGCCTGCTAAACTCAAAACTCATCAACGGACTTTCTTTTTGATTTTCACGTAGGAGATTGGCAAAATGTTCTATTTCAAAATAATAGCCTTTACCTGTGTAGGCAAAGTCATGCTCAATCTTGTTACCTTCTAAAATACTTGTGATTTTATCTGTTTGATGAAAGCGACTGTTTAAAACCAAAATTCCATTATCGCAGACCAACGTGGCTGTTGATGGAGTTTGCTTGACAATGCTTGAATTCAAAAACGCTGTAGTTCCCGAGTTATATTTAAAGGTCATTTCGATCTCTTCGTCAACTCCGGTTTTGCCGATTTTGGCCTTTGCTTCAAATGAATCTGGTTTTCCCAATAGTGCCAATGCACAAAATATAGGATAAATACCAATATCAAGTAAAGAACCACCTCCAAGGGCTTTGTTGAAAAGACGACCTTCAGGATTAAAGTCGGCTTCAAAACAAAAATCTGCGGTTAAGGTTTTTACAGCACCATAGCGTCCACTTGCTAATTCCTCTTTTACAAATTTAAAATGAGGCATAAAGCGCGTCCATAATGCTTCCATCAAAAGCGTGTCGTTTGCCTGAGCGGTTGTGATCATTTCTTCCACTTGGGAACGGTTCATTGCAAACGGTTTTTCGCATAAAACCGCTTTTTTATGTTTCAAGCAAAGCAAGGTGTCTTGATGATGTCTTACGTGAGGCGTGGCGATATATACCGCATCTACGTTAGGATCTTTGGCAAGTTGCTCATAGCTGTTGTAACATTTGGAGGCACTATATGTTGCACCAAAACGATCTGCTTTTTCCTGAGAACGTGAAGCAACTGCATATACCTCAGAACCTTCAACAAGGGCTACATCACTAGCAAAGCTGTGCGCAATTTTTCCTAAGCCTAAAATTCCCCATCTAATTGTTTTCATGCTGTTTCGGTTTTATCAGATCCCATAGTGCTCTGGATAGTTAGACTTATAAGAATCACTAAAGCACATCCTACCACATTAAGCCATAGGTAAGGCAAGCTGATGTATTCAAATTTATCTAAAGCAAATAAGGCGAAGACGATAAGTTGCGTTAGGATCGCTCCTATGAAAACGGCACGGGCTTTTATGGTTTTGATAAAGAAAGCAGACATAAAAATGCCTAGAATGCTTCCATAGAAAAGGGAGCCGATGATGTTGACCAGTTGAATCAAATTATCAAACAGGTTTGCCGTACAGGCAATAAGAATGGCTAAAATTCCCCAACTCAGAGTGAACCATTTAGCTGCATCTACAAAATGCGATTCCTCCCGATCTTCTTTAAGGTTACGTCTGTAAAAATCGACTGTAGTCGTGGTTGCGAGTGCATTGAGTTCTGAGGCAGTAGAAGACATTGCGGCAGATAAGATCACCGCCAGCAAAAGCCCAATGAGTCCGCTGGGTAGGTTATTCAGAATAAAATGAATAAACACATAATCTTTATCGTTGGTCTCTACGTTTTTATCAGCCAAGCCTATGAGCATGCGCCCTTGATCACGTAACTTATTTTCTTCGGCATTGATATTTTTAAGCGCTTCTTTAGCAGTGATTTGAACTCCGGAAGCATCAGCAACTGAAGCTTGCGGATCAAGAGCCACACGGTGACTCAATTCGGTTTTATCAGAACGCAGGTCATTGAGTTTATTTTGAACCTCGTTGTATTCTTTTTCAAAAGGGGTACCGTGCACTGCAGAAGCCGCGGCAGGATTAAAATTAAGCGGCGTAGGATTGAATTGGTAAAAGACAAAAACCATAACACCTACTAAAAGAATAAAGAACTGCATAGGAACTTTTAGAAGACCGTTGAAGATCATACCCAGCTGCATTTCTCTCAAAGATTTACCGCTCAAATAGCGCTGAACCTGACTTTGATCGGTCCCAAAATAGGAAAGCATGAGAAACGTACCACCTAAAATACCGCTCCATACGGTGTAGCGGTTTTCAAAATCAAAAGAGAAATCGAGTACATCAAGTTTACCACTAGCACCCGCTATTTGAAGCGCATTATCAAAGTTGATATCTTCTGGCAGGTAGCTCACAATAAGGAAAAAAGCGACAAACATTCCCAGAAAGATAATTCCCATTTGTTGCTTTTGAGTTACAGTAACGGCTTTGGTTCCTCCAGAAATGGTGTACACTACAACGAGCAATCCAATGATGATGTTAAGCGTGTTGAGATCCCAACCCAACACAGCCGAAAGAATAATCGAAGGCGCAAAGATGGTGATACCGGCAGCAAGACCGCGAGAAAGTAAAAACAAGCCCGAAGCTAATGAACGTACACGTATGTCGAATCTATTCTCCAGATATTCATAAGCGGTATACACGTTAAGCCGATAATAAATAGGAATAAAAAAGACGCAAATAATGACGATAGCTATGGGCAGACCAAAATAAAACTGAACAAAACCCAAACCATCATTATAAGCTTGACCCGGTGTAGAGAGAAAAGTGATCGCACTGGCTTGTGTCGCCATTACAGAAAGTCCTACAGACCACCATTTTGATTCATTACCACCACGTATGTAATCTTGAACATTTTTTCTACCACGTGTTTTATAAACACCATACAGCACTATAAATGCTAAAGTAACTACCAGTACAATCCAGTCTCTTGTTTGCATATTAAGCGTTGTAGTAATTCATTAATATAAAGAACAAGATGATGTATATGGCGTTCATCACCAAAACCAAAGTATAATATTTTGACCAACCTTCTTTTTTGGGATGCATCAGTTTTTGATCTTTTGATTGTTCTTACCTACCGAAAGCATATTGGCAAAAAGTCTATACGCTCCCGAAACTCCAGCGGGCAGTTCTCTAAAGAAACTTAATCCTGTATAAATATAGTTACCTTTTCCATATTTAGCGAGTAGCAGGCTGCCTTCACTTGGTGCTTCATTCTCGTCGTGTATAGAAAGTACCGGCGTGTATGCTTTGTCATAGTTGTTTGGGAAATACAGTCCACGTTCTTGAACCCATCCTTCAAAATCTCGCTGAGTGATTTTGTTAGGGTAATTAAGGATTTCGGCATCAGGATCGAGAATGGTAACTTCTGCAAACTCATCGGTAACCCGATCGCTGCTCAACTCCAGCGGGTAGGGACCAATGTTAGGAAAACTAAATCCACGCGCCGTATTGTATTGCACTACCATCGTACCGCCGTTTTCGACATAATCCAAAAGAATAGGCTGTTTGTAGCGCAATTCTTCAACCACGTTATACGCACGAACTCCCATAACTACAGCGTCAAAATTTTTAAGGTTGGTTGCTGTAATTTCTTCCGGAGTAATTTCTGCAACTTGATATCCGATCTGTCTTAAGCTTTCAGGAATTACATCTCCCGCACCGGCAATATAACCTATATAATTCCCTTTCTTTTGAATATCAAGCCGTACCAATTTATTGGTTGAAGGTAAGACTAATGTTTGCAAAGGAATATGTTCATAGTCGATACGAACGATCTTGGTATTGATGGTTTTTCCGTCTACCAAAAGCTGAGGCTGTAATTCTACCTCGCTCGCGTTATCTGGTGGTGTAACGGTAAAAGCTACAGTTTTTGTTTCACCTTTTTGCGCGATATTAATTTCTTGCGGGGCGCTGATCTGCCAACCTTTGGGAGCATTTAAAGAAACTTTGGCTGAAAGATTAGAAACGTATGCCGTTACTTGTGCAGTAATGGTTTTGGGCTGCGCATCTGCAAAAATGATCACAGGATCTGCAACAGCCACCGAAGCTTTAGGCACAATTTCAAAAGGCTCATAGACTTCGCCGGCAACACGATCATTGTATTTGTAGACCCAATCTGTCGTGATGGGGATTTCAACTTCATCTATCTTTAGATGGAAGGTAGCCTTAAAGGTTTTAGGAGTTTCCGGCAATCCTATAAGCTCTTGATCGGTTACTTTATACATTCCCACGCTGCCTTCTTCGGTCAACCAGTAAGCTGTAGTAAAATCTGCATCACCGGTATTGACCTCCACTTGAGTTTTAAAATCTTCATTGAAGTCAAGGGAGCGTTCCATTTTAATTTCTTTTTTAGAAGGTAATACTGTAACGCGCTCTAGAATTATGGGGAAATCACTTCGGTTTATCGCTTCTAGTGAAAGTTTTACGTTTTCCTCTGCAATAGCAGTTTGTTCGTCAGTATAGGCTTCAAGATATAAACCCGCACAAGCCTTTATGATTTGTGTGATTTGTTTGGTTTTTAAATCACGCCAGTAAGTATCTTCTAACTGAACGATCAATTGGTAAGCTTCAAGTAAGTGCGGAAGACTCGCCGCCGGATCATTAAAGTTGTAATCTGCTTCAACTTGATTTAAGATGTTACCAATAGCAGCACCACCTTCAACACGGTTCCAGCTGGTATCAATTCCTTTAAAAAGATTTCCGTCTGCCGGAAGATCCCCTTTTAAAAGTTCGAGATATTCTACTTGCGCTCCGCGAGAACCGGTATTTCCAAAACCTTGAGATTTATGCTGACTGCGGCTAAGGGCAGAGATTTCGGTATTGCTAAGTCCGTAAGCGGGATAGTAACTTCCCACATCAACCGAAACCAGATTTGATTTATCTGCTTCTTCAAACTTTTCACGGCTACCGTAAAACCACCAAGAGGTGTTAAAGAATAGTCGTTTGGGTTGCCAGGTCTGCGTGCGTTTCAATTGCTCGGGGAACACTTGAGGATCACCCACTTTATCAAAAGCTTCTACACTTAGCATTGCCGACAGCGTATGATGCCCATGTGTGGTACCCGGCGAACGATGATCAAACCGATTGATAATAATGTCTGGTCTAAAATTACGAATGGCCCAAACTACGTCTTTCATAATCTCATCCTCTTCCCAAAAACTCAACGTTTCTTCAGGGTTTTTAGAATAGCCAAAATCGTTAGCACGTGTAAAACGCTGCTCACCACCATCTGTGCGGCGTGCTGCAAGCAATTCTTGAGTACGAATAACACCAAGGAGCTCTCTAATTTCGGGACCTATCAAATTTTGACCGCCGTCACCACGCGTAAGCGCAAGATAACCTGTTCTTGCGTGTACCTCATTGGCGAGATAAGAGATCATTGCTGTGTTTTCATCATCGGGATGCGCTGCGAGATAAAGCGCCGTGCCTAAAAAGTTGAGCCCTTGTATTTGCTCGTATATTTCTGAAGAAGTTGGCTTTTTTGGCTTTTGAGCTTGTAATTGCAATGAAATGCAACATATAAAAACGAATAAAAAGCGCATATTTTAGGATGTTTTTTAGTTGAATGCCTTGCGATCAAAGATAGCTAAAACGCTAGCTACACGCTTTGGTTTTCGGTTTGTTTAACAAAATACAAAACTTATACTTTAGCATAAAATTGCAACGACAAAGGCAAAAATTAAAGCTACTCAAGTTGTTGTAATAAATCATACAATTTTTGTGTAGGCAGACCCATAACCGTATTGTAAGAACCTTCTAATTTCTGAAGCGCTACGTGGCCTATCCATTCTTGAATACCGTAAGCTCCGGCTTTGTCAAAAGGCTGATAGGTGTTGATATAGTGTGTGATCTCTTCGGAAGTAAAGGTTCTGAAGTACACTTTAGCCAAATCGTGATCCACCAGTTGTTGGGTTGAAGTAGTCACGCATATCGAAGAGATCACCTCGTGCGAAGTGCCACTTAATAGCTGAAGCATTTCTTGTGCTTCCTGCGCATCATTGGGTTTGCCTAATGCGATATCGCCTTTAAAAACTAAGGTGTCTCCGGTAATCAAAATCTCATCAGGTTGAAGCATGTCGCTAAAAGCCTCAGCTTTCTTTTTTGCAATATACTCTGCGATTGCTCCCGGTTGCATTCCCGGTGGATAGCTTTCATCAATAGGTTTTAGCCTGATTTCAAAATCAACCTCAAGAGCTTTGAGTAATTCTTGCCGGCGCGGCGATTGCGAGGCAAGAATGAGTTTTTTGTTATTTAGGAGTTCAGAGAGCATATTAATACTTTAAAGTCAGTGTCAAAACGCCTAAAGAGAGCATACCAAAAAGCATAATCAGCTTTAATAATTTAGACAGAAATGCATAATGTTTTTGTTTTTCGGCATAGCGTGCTTTCATACAGAAAAATACCAGAGGAACTACCACTGCGGCGACTAGATATATCGAAGTCCAAACGTTAGTTTGTAAATACACGTAGATGTATCCTAAAATACTAAAAATGTATAGCACGCCAAGGTACGCCGAAAGTTTAGCCGTGCGCTCAAGACCTAAAACTATGGGTAAAGTTTGAATCCCTGCTGCATAATCTCCATTGGCATCTTCAATATCTTTAACAAGTTCCCTGAGGAAATTCAGCATAAAAGCAAAAATGGTATAATCGCGCAATACCGCAAGTGGAGTGACTAGTTGTTCTTGAAATTGATTTAAAATAGGGGTAACATCAAAAACTAAAACGATAAAAATAGACGAAGCCACTACAAGGCTTACGACTAGATTTCCGACCAAAATAATTCCTTTTAAAAAGCTGGAATAAATATAAAGCAGTGCCGAAATAAGAACAAATAGGGAGGTGAAGTTGCCCAAACCGGTTTTGTAGCTGAGAAAAAATCCCAATCCCACGCCCAGAATATTAAAAAGCAGATAATAATTGAAGGCTTGTTTTTCTGAAAAAGGTTCAGGGAGATACGTTTGAAGCGGTTTATTGATCTGATCGCTTTGCACATCATTAATGTCGTTAATAATGTAGCCTGCGGCAGCAATACATAAACTGGCTAAGGCTAAAATCCCAAAATCAAAAGAAGAGAGGGCAACCGGCAGTCCTAAGGCTTTTAAAAAGCCAAAATGAATCAAAACCTGTGTAAGAAGTATTAGGATTAGATTTTTATAACGGATTAAGTTTAAGAAAGCCAACAGCGTGTTTTTTTGAAAAGTCTCAAATATAGCAAAAACCCCGATGCGACTGCATCGGGGTTTTGAAAAGGAGTGTATTTAAACGATTACTTTTTGCTGATGCTGCCACCAGAACTTTCGGCTACGGCAACTTCCTGAGGATCTCCCCAATAATCAATATCGCCGCCGCTAGAAGCTTTAGAATTCATTTCTTTAGATACATAAGTACGTATACTTCCTGCACTTGAAGCTTCGGCTTCGCAATATTCTGCTTTTAGATCTTTTGCATTAATGGTTGCCGCTGAGCTTGCGTCAAAGTTGAGTTTTTGCGCAGAACCATTAAGACTTAAGGTAGCCGCGCTGCTTGCATCGGCTGTGATCTCTCGTATTTCAACATCTAATTTTACCGTCGCTGCACTTGAAACATCAAAATTGATTTTGTCCCCGGTTAGCATTTCGGTTGCAGTGATGTTTGATGCGCTACTGGCTTTAATGGCCTGTAAAGGTTGTGTATAGATCACGTGAATAACCCGAGAAGTTGCATTACCAATGTTTGAATTGTCTGTAGATTCAATACGTAAAGTACTTCCTTCATAATGAACATCAAGATATTCTAGTAAGTTTTCATCTACCTCTGCGATAACTTTTGGGCTTGTTCCTTTTTCTAGAATCACGTCCCAGCCGTTACTGCTATGTACTCTTGAGAATTCTTGATCAAGATTTAAATCTTGGGTAACAACATTGCCGTTACCTTCAATTTGCCCCATTTGTATGTTGAAATTACATGAGGTGAGCATAAGTGCGGCAAAACCGCTGACGAAAAGTTTAATTAATGTAGTCATAAGTGTTGATTTTTTGATTGATGTTTTTCTGGCATTGCCAGAAGATTAAATACTCCTGGGCTTGCCTTTAAATTAAAAATTTGTTTCTAATAATAACCTCAGGGACCTGTCGCTGTCAGAAGACAGGTTTGCCCTGAGTTAGTTTATTTAGTTTATCGTGTCTACCACTTTTGCAATGGTATCATTTTTAAGTTCGGGTCTAACGTTTAACCCGTCTTTTTTAGGTGCGGCTACCGCTTTATATTCATATACGGTTCCTGTAGCTGTAGAATCTTGGGGTGTCTCATCTGCCTTCCAGTCTTCGGCTTCCTCAAGTTCTTCGATAACTTCTTCAGGGCAATTTAGACATACAAGTTCTGAATTTTCCATTAGAGAATAATACCCTACAAACTTGTGATCCAGAACATCAGAATAACGGTTTCTGTGGTAACTGTTGATGTTCTTATCAGTTAACAGAATGGTTCCTTCAGGAATCGCAAGAATAAGATCTACTTCCTGACTGCGGTATTTGTTTTCAATACTGCTTACAAAGTAATTGTCAAGAAGAAGCGTGTTTTCATCCATTTCAAAATTATAAACGATGTTACTTGCACGAACCTGAGCGGCATCATAAGAGCTTCCTTGTGAGGTTTTCTTAATGATAAGCTTAGCCTCTGGAGAGTCACTTTTTTGTACACTAAGATTTACATCACGGTTGTACAATACTTTGTTACCCGCTGCATCGGTGCGAATCTTCCAATTGTCATTATGGTATTTGTAGGCGCCATATTGATTTTGGGTGATCATTTTTACACTTAAGGTATCTCCGGCTCTTATAGGTAAGGTTTCAGAAATAAGAGCTTCGCCTTCTACTGCAGTCGCCATGCCTTGACGTACTCCCAATACCGCGAGTACCATTACCGCGATAAACCAAACGCCCAGCATCGTTAATTTGGCAACAACAGGAATACGTTTTAGGGTTGTAACCAGAATGCGCAAACCAAGATAGAATAACATAAAGAACGGAATCCCTATCGCTACAAACGTGAGCAAACTTATAAGCCACAATGGAGCGCCAGAAGTATTGACCATCTCTACATAATCTGCGATGCTACCATCAACAAAATCTAAAGTTCCTGCTGAAAAGAGTCCTACAAAGAGACCAATAAGGGTCGAGCCACCGGTTATAACGAGTAGAATACCTATGAATTTCACAAATACTTTTAAGATAAACATGATGATCTTGCCCAGCGTATCGGCAACCGAATTTGCTCCTTTACGAGCTTTGTTTCCGTACTTAACATAGTCAACATTTTTAACAGAATCTGCAACAGTGTCAAATCCTTCTTTTACTTTACGCTGAATATTGTCTATGTTGACGGGCTTTCCCCGCATTTCCAGTTTTTCTGCAGTGGTACGCGCTTCTGGAACAAAGATCCAGAAAGCGATATAGATCAAAATAAAACCACCCCAAGAGAAAATGGTAAGTAGTACTAAAGCTATGCGCAACCACACCGCATCTATTTGTAAATAATGTCCCAGACCGGTACATACACCACCTATCCAAGAAGTGTCGGTATCTCGGTATAGTTTTTTTGAAGATGATGTAGTGCTGCTATAGGTTTTTTGCGCTGGTTCGTCCTCAAAAAGCTCTTCGTCTATGCGGTAATCTTCGGGTTGCCCCATTATGTTGATTACTTCTTCCACTTCAGAAATCCCAATGACTTGACGTTCGTTTTTTACACGCTCGCTAAAAAGTTCTGCAATACGCGCTTCAATATCTTGAATGATCTCCTCACGACCTTGCGCATCTGTAAAAGAGCGTTTTATCGCGTCGAGGTATCGTTGCAACTTTGCATAGGCGTTCTCATCTATATGAAAGAAAAGGCCTGCAAGATTTATATTAACTGTCTTATTCATTGTTTTTTGATTTTTGAGTGGTTACCAGTCGAACGGCTTTTTGAAGGTCGTCCCAAGTTGATGATAGTTCATTTAAGAAGAGCTTTCCGGTTTCTGTGAGACCATAGTATTTACGTGGTGGTCCGCTGGTTGATTCTTCCCAGCGATAGCTCAATAAACCGGCGTTTTTAAGTCTGGTAAGCAGGGGATAAATAGTACCCTCAACTACCAGTAACTTGGCGTCTTTGAGCGTGTCGAGTATTTCGGCTACATAGGCATCTTCGTCTTTTAAAATAGATAGAATGCAATACTCCAGAACACCCTTACGCATTTGCGCCTTTGTGTTTTCAATCTTCATAGATTCTCATTGTTAAGCGATTAATAACTGTTCGTTTTTTGTCCACAAAGTGGAATTAAATAATTGATTGCTCTAAATGTTGCCATTCAGAAGTAAAGTAAAACCTAGCTATACTTCAGTTGATGAGTCTGAAGCGTTCTCGGGTTGAGAAACAGCAAGCGGTTTTAAAAAGTTTATACTTAATGGATATTTATATTCTTCACCATTACTCGCACTTACAGCTGCAGAGATCACCGAAAAAAGGGTCACTACAAATAAGGCTAAAAGCAGTAAGCCAAATGCCAATGCGGTTATGATAAGACCGCTGGCATCATTAGGAAGAACAAAATGATCAAAATGATTTTCTAGATCAAAGTGTCCCTGCTTACTTACAATTTGTAAAACCTGATAAGCCACAAAAGGAATTGCAATAATTACAAGACCTATAGTATAGAGTAGTGTGCTCATTTGAAAGTTGAGCGCACGTCTACCGTGGTTATCTACAAATACCGAATTCCTTTTTAAGGAAGCCCAGATCAATAGCGGAGCGATAAAATTGCCCAGTGGAAACAAAAATTGAGCAAACACAGATAAGTGAATAAAAGTGGCTGTATTTTTTTGTCCGGTTGTAATAGTATTTTCCATTGCTTATTATTTTCTTATGCAAATATATATATAAAAGAAGGTATTTTGTATTGCATAGTACTTAAATTTAACTATTTATTAACAAAAAGGGAATTCTGTAAAGTCAATTCTTAAGCCTATTTTTGAGAGAATCAAAACTTTATATATGTCACTCAGCCCTAGTAAATTCAATAGTTTTATAATGTTTAAGCTTCCCTCTGCTTGGTTGTGTGGAGTGCGGGTAAAAGAAATTTCAGAAAAAACCTGTACGACTACTGTTAAGCATAAATGGATCAATCAGAATCCATTCAATTCTATGTTTTGGGCAGTGCAGGGGATGGCTGCAGAGTTGAGTACAGGAGCGATGGTGATCAATCAAATTAGAGAAAGCGGCAAGAAAATTTCGATGCTTGTGGCAAATAATAAAGCTTCTTTTACTAAAAAAGCCACCGGTAAAATCACATTTACCTGTAAAGACGGTCACAAAATCGCTGATGCCATTGAAAAAACGATTGCCACAGGCGAGGGGCAAACCTTCTGGATGCAAAGTGTGGGAGTTAATGAAGATGACGTGGTGGTAAGTACGTTTGATTTTGAATGGACGGTAAGGGTGAAATCCTAGTTTTATTTAAAGATATTATCGTCTTAGATTTATATACGTCTTGTAACAATTTTATAAAAACGCTTACGTATTAAGTAGTATCAATCAAATCAAAAACGAAATAAAAACATGAGAGCACACGAGATAGATTACCAGATTTATGGGGAAGAAATGCAATATGTGGAGATTGAATTAGATCCACAAGAAGGCGTTATCGCTGAAGCAGGAACCTTTATGATGATGGAAGACGGTATACGCATGGAAACCATTTTTGGTGATGGTTCTAAAAATGATTCTGGTCTATTAAATAAGGTATTTGGTGCTGGTAAACGTTTACTTACCGGTGAAAGTCTTTTTATGACAGTTTTCTACAATGACATAGTAGGGAAGAAGAAGGTGAGTTTTGCTTCCCCATACCCGGGAAAAATTATTCCGATTGACTTGACCAAAAATGGCGGAAGATTCATTTGTCAAAAAGATGCATTTTTATGCGCTGCCAAAGGGGTTTCTATAGGTATTGAATTTTCAAGAAAGCTAGGCCGCGGACTTTTTGGAGGAGAAGGTTTTATTATGCAGAAGCTAGAAGGTGACGGGATGGCCTTTGTGCATTCTGGCGGAACCACGTTTAAAAAGGAATTAGGATTAGGAGAAAAGTTGAAGGTAGACACAGGGTGTATCATAGGTTTTGATCATACGGTAAATTATGATATCGAATTTGTAGGCGGAATAAAAAATACCATTTTTGGAGGTGAAGGAGTATTCTTTGCGACACTTACCGGTCCGGGTACAGTTTATATTCAGTCGTTACCATTTAGCAGACTTGCCAAGCGTGTTTTGGCATCTGCACCACAATTGGGAGGGAAGGATAAAGGCGAAGGAAGTATTCTGGGAGGCTTAGGAGATTTGCTTGACGGTGACAACAGATTTTAAACTCTAGGTAAAGCCTAGGATTTTAAATTTTTAACATTGTTTTTGGAATTAAAAGCCTATTTTTAACGGAATTCCTATCAAAATCAGTTTATAGCCCAAAATTACCTAACAAAAATTCTAATTTTAAACTATTCAAATATGGCAAGAGCAATGTTTGAGTACACTAAAACAATACTGAAAAAAGTAAGTTTTGATAGTGTACTTTTTTGCAAAGAATTACAAAAAGCTGCAAAGCGTTTACTACCGTATGAAATTGAGGAATTAAGAGAGTGGATTAAGGAACTAACCAAAACAAATCCCGAATTAAATCAATGTATGATTTACCTCAATGCTTAACTTTAAATATCATAAAAAAAAAGCGACTCAAATGAGTCGCTTTTTTAGTATCTGATACAAGCCTGGTTACTTTTTAAATGCTCCTTGAGTTTGAGGTAGCGGACTAATGATTTCTACATTTTGAAATGTGATAGCTCCTTTTATTACTCCGGCAATTGTGGTGCGCAACGCTTCAATAATTTGCATCTTTAATTCACTCTTGTGATATAAAAGACTTACTTCTCTTGCCGGTGCCGGCTCTTTAAAGTAATGAAGAAATTTCTTTTCTTCTTCCTTAATATCCATTGTATGTAAATAAGGTAAAAGAGTCATTCCTAAACCTTCATTGGCAAGACGTACCAAAGTTTCAAAACTACCACTCTCAAGAGAAAAGGTTTCTTCAGAATAGTTTCGGTTTGTTTTGCATAAGTTAACTACGCCGTCTCTAAAGCAATGTCCATCTTCAAGAAGTAGCATATCGTTGAGGTCTAGATCTGCTGTGGTAATTTTCTCTACACTATTTAAAGGGTGATTTGCGGGAACATATGCTACAAATGGCTCATAATATAAAGGACGCTCCTTTATATTCTCAAGATGTAGTGGTGTTGCTGCAATCGCGGCGTCTAAATGTCCTTCTTCAAGACGTTCTATAATGGTTTCTGTGGGAAGCTCTTCGATCTTCAGTTTGACCTTAGGATACCTGTTGATGAAGTTGCGTAAAAACATAGGTAATAATGTAGGCATAACTGTTGGGATCACACCCAATTTAAATTCACCACCTATAAACCCTTTTTGCTGATCGACAATATCTGCAATACGGTTGGCTTCATTTACAATGTTGCGCGCCTGTGTTACAATCTTGCTTCCAATATCGGTAAGTTCGATCGGTTTCTTGCTTCGGTCAAAAATTAGAATGTCTAATTCATCTTCCAATTTTTGAATCTGCATACTCAGTGTAGGCTGTGTGACAAAAGTTTTTTCAGCAGCCTTAGTGAAGTTTTGATTTTCGGCAACAGCCAAAACGTATTTCAATTGCGTAATCGTCATGGTTCTAATTTAGACTTCAAAAATAGGGCGACATATTGATTTTGTCTATACAATTACAACTATAATTTAATAGAAACACATCACGACCTATATAGTATAGTCAAAAATTAAAATCGAATTTCAAGCTCCAGAGGTTCTTCGCTAAGTTCAAACTTGCAATCTTCCCATTGCGGAGGTCCCATAGACATCACATTATTAGATCCGCCATAAGCTTCTTTAGGCATTCCGTTTGCTTCAAAATCCATTTGTCCATTATTGTTCTTATCGTGATAACAGAGGATAGCGTAATTTCCTAGCGGAATATCTTTAAAGGTTACCGAAGTCTTACCGTCTTTGATTTCGCTTTTTGCGGCTTTTACTGGAGCGGCTACCATAAAATTGTCTTTATTGTAGAGCGCATATCCTACCGAACCTTCATCGCTAGATACATTATTAATAGAAACGGTTATTGAACTTTTATTTTGAGCAAAGGCACTGAAGCTGATAAAAGTCATAAATAATAAGAGATAGGTTTTCATAATTTTACTGTTAGAATTAATACTGAAACAAATGTACAGGTTGCTTTAGCTGGTTCTAGTTGTTTATGACTCAATTGTAGAATCAAGAAGATGAACTGTAATTGTAATGTTTGAAAGCGTTCTTTACTATATAGGATACGTTGTGCTTGTAGGGTTTTAAAATCAAATCTGCTGCGTTTAAGAAAAGATTAAAAAATAATTGAAGCGTAACTATTTGTAAATAAGTGGCTAGTAAATTAATTTAAAAATACTTTCAAAAAGTGCTTGCGGGGATAGATAATCGTTCTATATTTGCGCCTCCAAAATCGGATATTAAAAACGGTTTTACGTTCTTAGAAATGCAGATAAAGTAAACCACCCTCGAGTTGATCTCGTGGGAAATTTGCTAGTGATAGGATTTTTGTTTTGAGGTAGTTCTTTGGTTTTGAAATCCATTTGACGGCGTCAAAAATAAAGTTTAAAAAAAGCTTGTTTATAAAGGGAAAAGGGTAGTATCTTTGCCCTCCCGTTTTTCGGCAGTGAAAGCGGATTAGTTCTTAGAAAAGCGACTTAAAATTGGCTCAAAAAAAACTTTAAATTTTATTTGTTTAGTAATAAAAAAGGTTTGTATATTTGCAGCCGCTTTCGCAGAGAGCAACGCACATTGAAAACGAGATGATTTGGTAATAAAAAGAGAGGTTCGATTCCTTGACATCTAACGATAAAT